>NZ_AUTO01000074.1:0-7868 GCF_000498055.1 Pseudoalteromonas sp. TB51 | reverse complement strand
GCGGGTATTGCGCACGGTGGTTTAGATTATGTGCCGAATGAATCTACCTACGTATTACAGCGTGGTGAGCGTGTATTAAGCCCGAAACAAAATACAGAAATTAGCCAAATGGCGCGGCGTTACAATGCTGGCGGCGCAGCTAATGATGGTGGTGGCTCTGGTGTAAATATACATATAACTAACCAAATTACTGTGCAAGGCGGTGCTAATGAGCAAACATCGCAATCCGTAGGCCAAGACATAGCACGCCAAGTTGTGGGGGTTGTGGTAGCTAATATACAAAGTAACGGTGCAATTATTCGTGCCGTGCGCGGTGCAGCTTAGTTGTTAAGTGTTTGAGATTGGTGTAAAAAGGAGTTTTAAAAAGCAAGGGAATGTTTGTGAGTAATAATCTTAAAACAACAAACAAAATTTTGAAACAGTTAATTAAAAACCCCGTAATATACTTTATCTTTTTAGCAATATTAGGCTGTAGTATTTTTGTTATTGAGTTCTTCAGCATATTTAATTTTAATTTAAATACCCCTATTGAAAGATGGGTTGCCACGGCTACATATTTCAGTAATGTTTTTTCACCGATTTTATTGTTCGTATCGATACTTTTGCTTTATAGGACATGGAAAGATTCCAAAGAGGCTTTAGAGGTTCAAAAATTAGAGCTTATCGAAACAAGAATAGTTTTAAAGGAGCAATCTGATACACAAAGTTATAGTGTATTCAAAGAAACGCTATTCCAAGTTATTGATCAAATTAAAAAGTTAAATGATAAAAAGTGTAAATTAAAACAAGATGAAAGAAAATGGAGTATCTTTACAGATGATAATTTTAATTTCAGAAGTATAAAAGAATCAGATATGCCATTTGAGACTTTTTTACAAGCCTACTTTTTTGAGATGAGGTCAAAACCGCTGGAAAATGATGAGCTTTCCTTAAGTTTTAAAAGTTTAATTTTTGATGATACACATATCTATATAGAAAAAATAAAAACGATAGCTCTTTTATTGAATAACATAGAAAATAATAGATATAAGCCTATATTAGAAATTGCTATTTTTAACAGGTTAACAATATTTACATGGTTATTCTTTATAGAAATTGTCTATCATTTGTATATCTATAGTAATGATGTAGAAAAGCCTACGTCAGAACTTGTATTCATGGAAGTTGCTGGTTTAACATGTAGGCAGCTTAAAGATGTTTATTGGATTGATGCTCTTTCGGATGAAGTGCTACTTGAATTAAAAGCTCGTAAATTACTATAACTATGTAAACCCCTTTCCAGCCGAAAGCTTACTCCTTAAATTTTATACTCGTTACCAGTGTTTTATTATGAAACTTGGTAACGATGCGACCACTCCCCCTTCCCAAACGGCCTAAGCTCTCTAACTTTACGTTAGTGCCAAATAGCCAAATACACTTAAATAAAGCCAATAATGCCACTGAGGTTTACGACCTTGAAGGTGCTTATTGGGAGTTTGAAATTGAGCTTGCCAATGTGCCTGAGCGTGATGCGTTGGCGCTTGATGGTTTTATTGCTAGCTTACGCGGCCAGGTAGGCACGTTTACTTTAATTGATTACCGCCGTGAGCAGCTTGATAAAGACTTTACTGGTTATGTGCATGGTGAAAACCAAGACGGTAATATTTTAATTATTGATGGACTCCCCGCTAACCAAACCTTATTAGTTGCTGGCGAACGTATGCAAGTAGGTGTAGGCCAAAACACCGAGCTAAAAGTATTAACCCAAGATTTAGTGACGGACTCACTAGGCAATGCCACAGTAATATTTGAATCTCCCCTACGTAAAATACCAGCAGACAACACCCTAATTACTTTTAAACAACCGGTTGGTTTGTTCCGCCTTGCTGATAACAAGCAAGGGCTTGCAAGTGCTCAGTATAAAAACGGCATTGTAACCAGCTGGAAAATTAAAGGGCGGGAGGCGTTTTAATGGAAAGCCTAAACGCTGCCCTACTTGATGATTTAGCCACCAGTGGTCGCGCGCGCTTTTTTGTACGCCTAGCGTTTAAAAGTGGTGATGTTTTACTGCATACAGGTGTGGGTGAACGTCGCTTTGCTAATTTAACCTGGCATGGCGTGGGTATGCTCGGCACTGTTAGCGAAATACCCGCCAGCGATAAAAACGACAGCACCAGCATACGCTTAACCCTGCATACTCAAGACCAATCCGTATTAGCTGAGGTGGCCGAAAACGACCCCATTAGCCAAGGCTGTGAAATTTACCTTGTAACCGTTGATGAGCATTACCGCGTTAGCCAAAGCCAGCTGCTTGAAAGCGGCTACATTGTTGCCTGTGACGTAGAGCGCGGCGATGTATCGCAAATACAGCTCAGTGTTGCGGGTGAAAGCGAGCGCTGGAAAGAAGCCCGTTTAAATCAACGTTGGAACGATGCTACCCAAAAATCACTATACCCGGGCGATGTATTTTTTAGTGAACAAGCCACCGCCAATAAACAAAACCTACCTGATACACAACCTGGTAACTACATAGGAGGTAAGCGCTATGAACGTCGCCGCTAAGCTTAGTGCGTTTATTAACCAACGTAACTGTGAACCGTTTAAATGGGGCAAAAATGATTGTTGTTTATTTGTTGCTGATTGGGTGCTATTTGCAACCGGTAACGATGTCGCTGCAGACTTTAGGGGTAACTACCGCACTGAAAACGGTGCGTTTAAACAATTATTTAAACGCGGTTTAAACGATGTTCAAAGTGTGTTTAAAGACCGTTTAAACCCATCTATACCTACTGCGTATGCCCGCCGAGGAGATTTAGCAGTAGTTAAGTTTAAAGGTGACCTAGTTGGAGGTATCGTAACGGTTAATGCTGTTGTTTGCGTAGGTGAATTCGGTTTAGTTAGCTTACCCATGAACACCATAAAGGCAGTTTATCCTTTGGAGCCGCGCAATGTCTAAAGTCGTTGATACTGTTGTAGATACTGGCGGTGATATATTTGGCCTTGGCAGAAGCATTTTTGATAAAACCGTGGGTGCTCTTTGGGACTCTCTATCCCCAGAAGTACCTGAAGAAGATTTAGCGACCCTTGGCCAGGGGTTACAAAAGGGTATAGACCAGCCTAGGCGCATTACATTTGGACGCGACCTTGTTGGGGGGGTAATTGCACACCAAGCAGAAGTTGAAAAAGGTGACAAGAAATGGATGCAGTTAATTGTTTTAATTAACGGTGCGCCCATTGATGCCCTTGAAGAGATTTACATTGCTGATAAAAAACTCAAAGAATATCCAAGTGAAAGTTGGGATTATGAGTTAAGCGATGGCCGCCAAACCATTGCAAACACGAAAGCGATGGCAAAAATGGCTGGCTGGACAAGTGAGCATATTGGCTTTGGTCAAAGCTATATTTTTATAGAAATTGAAAATAACCGCGAAGTGTTTGAAGACGGCATAAGCGATATGGGTTTTTTAATACGCGGTGCTCGTGTATGGGACCCGCGCGATACAAGCCAAGACCCTGACGATGAAAGCACCTGGATTTGGAGCCAAAACGCGGTACTGTGCGCACTGCACTATGTACGATTTTATGGTGCATATGAGGTACCGTTTAGCCGATTGCCGCTTCAGTGGTGGATTGCAGCCATTAATGTGTGTGACGAAAACGCCGAATTTACCGACGCTGAGGGCGTTGTGACCACTGAGCCACGCTACACAACCAACGGTAGCTTTACGTTTAGTACTAAACCCATTGAGGTACTAAACCAATTAGAAGCCTGTTTTGCTGGTAAGATATTTAGACAGATGGGCCAGTGGTATGTTCGTGTAGGTGCCTGGTATGGCAACCCTACTCACACTATTAACCAGGATGACGTACACGGCAATATTAAAATTAAGTGGCATGCTGATTTACGAGACCGTGCTAATGTTGTACGTGCCACTTTTACAGACCCAGACCAAAACTATGACCGTACTGATGCACCGCCCGTAGTGTCTGCTGGGTATCAAGCCATTGATAACCAGATACTTGAAAAGTCTATATCACTCCCATTTGTGCGCAGTAGTACTACAGCACAACGCCTTGCGACAATACATTTAGAACAAACACGTTTAGGCGAAATAGAGTTACCCCTTAAACACAAAGGCTTAGCTGCAGCTGTTGGCCGCACTGTGTATTTAAACTTACCTGGCGAATCGATAAATAATAAGGTTTACCGTGTAACAGAGCGCCGCTTTAGACTAGATGGCGGCGTGACCTTAATGTGTGTTGAAGACGCCCCTGATTTATGGGCTGATAATTTAGTACCTGGTGCACAAAATTTAACGCCAAACAGTGACTATTTAGTGGGCAAACCTCAGCCTATTTTTGATGTACGGGTTACCATTGATGGTGACGGCAATGGTATTATTAAATGGAACCACCCTGCGCCGCTTGCTGTACACGAGTACGATGTTGAGTTTATTAATACTGCTGCTAACGAGGCGGTATTTAAAACCTCTGTAACTTATACGCAAGTTGTAATACCTAATTTGCAACTGGGTGAGTACACCGCGCGTATTAGCGCTAAAAACATATTTGGCCAGCGCTCATTACTTGTTGCTGTGCAATTTAGTGTACTCACCCCTACTTTGCCGACTGTGCATGTAACTGCTGATTATAACCAAATTACATTAACCGCCGAGATTACTGCAGCTGGTATTGGCACCGCGTTTGAGTGGGAGTTTTTAGGCTCTGTAGCACAACCGCAAAGTGGCGAACGTGTGCTTGCACAGATTTATAATCGCATTGGTTTAAAAAGTGAAACTGAGTATCAATTTAGAGTTCGCAGTGTTAATCACTTAGGTTCGAGTGATTGGGTAAATATTACGGCCACTACAACTACCGTTGATTTAACTGAATACATTAATGAATTACCACTCACAAAGCTCAGTAAGGACGCACAAACCCTAATAGAAGATATAAACACGCAAGTAGACCGCCTACGCCCTGAAACTGAAAACAACTTGCCGAGCCTAATTGCAAAAAATATTGATGCCCTCACGGGTTTAAATAGCAAGGTTGAGGTTATAGATTCAGAAAACCCTAACAACCTACAAGCCCAGCTTGCACAATCAAACTCTCAAATAACCAATTTAGTGCGCATTACTGAGGTGTTAGACCCACAAAACGAAACGGGTTTACCTTCACTAATCAAGCTAAATAACTTAGCTATTGAAAAAGAACGCCTAGCCATTCGTAACATTGAACTTAGCGTTTTAAACACCGCTGCTAGCTACACTAATTGGCGTCAAGAGTATGAACGTAGAGTCGCAACAGGTGAACGTTTAATTGATGCGGCCGTGTATATTGATAAAGATACCGGCACTATTGTTAACCGCGCTCACGCTTACACCGATGAAGCATTTAGATCGGCCTCTTTAATGGTTGATGGGTTAAATAGTAAAATCACGCTAAACGCGCAAGAGTTAGCCAGTTCACAAACCCGTATCTCAAAAGCCGAGGCGCAATTAGTTGTTCAAGCGGCGCAAATAAACCAAAAAGCCACCTTTGAACAAGTAGACTCGCAAATAGCCGGTGCATTGGCCGCGTTACAACCCGCTTACAACTGGCAGTTTAATAGTGGTGATGAAGGATTCAACCCACAAAGCCACCACGCCACCGGTTACATTGTGGCCACAAGTAAAATCACTAGCCCAGCAATCAATTATGATGCCGATGAAAATCCAATGTTTCGTTTGCGGGTTCGTAAGCATGCGGGCGCGCAGTGGCTAGGTAAAATCTATTTCAATGGTGGCAATTCAACCATTAACTTACCAGAGCCGACCACAAATGAGTGGGAAAACTTAAACGTTGATGCTACGGGTACGCAAGATTATACCGGCACTATTAACAGCTTAGAGTTTGATCTTGGTGCGTGTGATATAGACTTTATTCAAGTGGGTAAGCGAGGCGCTAATGATTTAGCACTTGCCGACATTACAGCCCGAACCACTGAGCTTGAACAAGACATAAACGCGGCCACGGGTATTATGGCCCAATACGCCACCACAAATTGGGTAACAGCGCTTGGCTATCAAACACAAAGTAACGTTCAAACGTTAATTGATACATTCAATAGCACATACAGCATAGCAGCCACGCTACAAGAGCTTAACGACCAACAAGTCATTATTAAAGCTAATGCCGCACAAACATGGATTGATGGCGCAGAGGCCACAATACGTGACCAGGTTAGCAGCATTTTAAACAGTGACGAGGGTGTCAACCAGCGTTTGAGCCATGCCGAACAATCGCTAGACGCTGTAGCGGGTCAAATAACCTCAAGTGTTACGCAAGTGCAAGGTTTAGCGCGTGATGTTAGCGACCAAGGCATTGCTGGCGTGTTAGCCGCGTACAATGACTTATTGCTTGAGCAAGATTTAGCCGTGCAAGGTGTAAAAATAGCCACGGCGCAAGAGCGTTTAACAGCAATAAGTAATGATGTTGAAAACGTAGCAAGCCAAACCCTTGAACTAATGGCACTGCAAGGTCAAAACGCCGCGTACCTAACGAGCTTGAACCAAGCGTTTGCAAATGAGAAAACGGCTAGAACCATTGCAGAACGTGAACTAAAAGCTGAAATAACCACGCAAAGCACTCAAGCTGTAGCGCAAGCTAATGAGCGTTTAAAAGCTGTAGTTGGTTATTGTATTGACGAAAATGGCAACACGGTAGACGAGCCTGATGCCATAGCGTGTATTGCTGCAGGACATGAATGGGTAGATGGGCCTTTGGTGCAGTTAATTAATGATTACACCACTGTGTTCGTTAATAACCAAGGCTACCAAACAGCGGCCAACGTACAGCAGTTTATAAGCACCTTTGATGGCGAGTATGGTATTACAGCCACACTGCAAGAGTTAGACAGTAACGGTACAATTGAAGCCGCTAAAAGTGCAAAGCAGTGGATAAACGCCGCAGAAGGCACCATTACCGACCTGATCACCCAGTTTGTTAATACCCCTGATGGCATAAACGACTCGATTGCACATGCCGAGCAGCTTATACAAGCCAATGCCGATGATATTGAAAACNCGTCAACAATTATCAGTACGCATGGGTGAGGCCGAATCTGACTTAGTAAGCCTAGACGAAACACTGGTAAACGAACAACAAGCCCGTGCGAGCCAAGTTTCACAATTACGTGTTGAGTTCCAAGCGCAAGATATAGCCATGCTGGCTATGGCCAACGAGTACACCCGTGCAACAACGGGCTATTGTGTTGATGCTAACGGTGAAATAGTTGATCAGAACGATGCTGCGCAATATGAACTTGATGGCCACACATGGGTTAATTTACCCTCAGTACAAAAAGCTATTGAGTTAAGCGCCGCCTATGTAAATGAGCAAGGCTACCAAACGCAAAGTAACGTTAGCCAGTTAATTGATACGTTTAACAGCAACTATAGCATAACGGCCACGTTGCAGGAGTTTAACCAGAACGACACACTGGAAAAAGCCAATAATGCCCAGCAGTTTATAAACGCCGCTGAGGGTTACATTAAAGAGCAAATCACGGTATTTAATGCGGCTGAGGGCAGCGTAAATGCTAAGTTTGCCAATGTAGAACAAACGCTTGATGCGATCAACGGCACCATAAGTAATAATATTGTGCAGGTGCAAGGCTTAGAGTTAGACCTTGAGAATAAAAACCTAAACGATGTAATCAACTCGGTAAACCAGTTACTAAAAAATAATGAGCTGACAAAAGAAGGTGCCAAACTGGCCGTGGCTCAAACCGAGCTAAAAGCGCAAACGGATGAAATAGAATCTGTAGCTAGCCAAGCACTAGAATTAGCCGCGATTTTTGAACAGGCCAGCGGCCAAATAACCGTACTAAATCAAATTGTGGCTAA
>NZ_AUTO01000073.1:0-17940 GCF_000498055.1 Pseudoalteromonas sp. TB51 | reverse complement strand
CTTGGTGCGAAAGCGCCAGGTCTTTTTTATGCACTTGATTTGGTGTTTTCATATCCAAACTTAAGTGCGGTCGCATTTCATTGTATATAAATATCGATTCTTCAACGAGCTGTTTTAACTCTGCCATATTGCGACATTTATACAGTAAAAACTCTTGCTTTAATATCCCGTTAATACGCTCTGCTAATGCGTTTTGATAACAGTCATACCCATCGGTCATCGATGGTCTAATGCCCTCTTTTAATAGCGCATTTTGATATACTTCAGAGCAATATTGTAAACCTCTATCTGAATGATGAATGGCATCACGTTTATATACGCGTTGCTTAATTGTCATTTCTAATGCTCTGACTACATCGGTTGCTTTCATTTCATCACTCAGCTCATAACCCATTATTTTTCGACTGTAAGCATCAGTGACTAACGATAGGTAATGCACGCCTTGCGCTGACTTTACGTATGTAATGTCACTAACGAAGACTTCCTCGGCCGCAGTAGGCATGTATTCCTTTAGTAAATTGGGATGCTTGCGCATCCAATGGTTACTGTTTGTTGTTTTAGTGTAATTTTTCTTTGGTTTTACAAGAAAGTCATGCTCTCTCAAATAATCAAAAAAACAATCACGACCTAGTTTAATGCCACGCTCTTGCAGGTCTGGCTTTATCATCAGATAAAGTTTCTTCCCACCAATACGAGGCATGAATTGCCGCCAGTACATCACTAATTCTTTGACTGGCTCCAATTCTTTATTCCGAGCATCTATTCTGCGCATAGCTTGATAGTAACCTTGTCGCGTTACGCCATATGCACGGCATAACGGAGTAAGCTTTATTTGATGGTTTTCTTTTGCGCGCGTGATAGCTCGGATATGTACTTTTTTCGCAAGCCCGCTCCATATTCTTCATCCATAATATTAATCATTTCATCTTTGATTAAATCCTTTAGGCGTAACTCTTCTATCTCGCGCTCTAAACGTTTAATTTTTTGTGCTGGGGTTTCTTTCGATTTAGGCATGTTGGCTATATAAGTTGGTTTAGACCAATCTAATTTACCATGTTTTCGCAGCCATACCAGAACGGTACTGCGGCCTTGAATACCGTAATGACTTTGCGCTTGTTTATAGGTGAAGTCGCCTTTTTCTACTTGCTCAACAATAGATAATTTAAAGCCTAATGTATAATCTCGCTGAGTACGCTTAACGTCTTTAGTTTTAGTGGTTTTCATAAAATAAGTCCTAAATGTGTAAACACATTTCAGGACAAGACAATGTAATCTAATAAAAAAGCGAGCTTAGGCTCGCTTTTTTTGTGTTTGTTTTATGAAATATTAAAAAAGCGCACATTGCCCCTTCAAATAAACACCTCAGACCAGTTGTGGTAAATCTGCTTTTTTCTTCATAAACCTATACACTGTGCGACTTTGCTGGGAGGGGAGTTGTGTAATACAAGGTTTACACTTGGCGTTACCTTTACGTTCACGTAAATGTGAAAGCGCTTTTTAACGGTGTTGTTAGCTTTAAATTTAATTTATGTGCCTTTTGTTGAATTTTATATCCATACTTTATTGTTATTTAGATTTATTAATTCACAAGGCTCGCTTTTTACGGGTTTAACTTCTCATTATGTGGCACCCTTAAAAATGAAGTGGTAAAGTTTCGTCAATTTCCAGCGCTCATCCCTCTCACGGGTAAACTATTTTGGAGTAATTACAGTGGCTGTGTTTAATCAAGCTGAATTTGATAACCACGAACAAGTGGTTTTTTGTTCTGACGAAGCGTCAGGTTTAAAAGCAATTATTGCCGTACATAATACTAACCTTGGCCCTGCTGTTGGTGGTTGTAGAATGTGGGACTATGCCAACGATGAAGATGCCGTTTACGATGTTTTACGTCTCTCTAAAGGGATGACCTATAAAAATGCGGTTGCTCGCCTACCGTTTGGTGGTGGTAAATCGGTTATTATTGGCAATGCAAAAGAGATTAAATCAGAGCAGTTATTTCGAGCTTTTGGTCGTCAATTAGAGCGATTAAATGGCCGTTACTATTCTGCCGAAGATGTAAACATTACATGTGATGACGTTGCTTTAATGAATAAAGAAACGAATTATGTGCTGGGCTTGGAAGGGAAAAGCGGTAACCCGTCACCTTTTACAGCTTACGGTACGTTTTTAGGAATTAAAGCGGCATTACAGCACCAACGTGGGCATCAAGATTTTGCGGGCATTAAAGTGGCTGTACAAGGTTTAGGTGCAGTCGCCTATGGTTTATGTAAGCATTTAGCGCAAGCTGGTGCAAAATTATTTGTAACAGATATCAATCAAGATGCTGTAGAGCGGGTTGTAAATGACTTTGGTGCTACGGCGGTGGGTATTGATGAAATTTACGACCTTGATGTTGATGTATACGCACCTTGTGCATTAGGTGCCACCATTAATGATGAAACCATTGCACGTATTAAGGCAACTATTATTGCTGGGTGTGCTAATAATCAGCTAGCGCAGTCTCGTCACGGTGAAGTACTTCGTGAAAAAGGTATATTGTATGCACCCGATTACGTTATTAACGCTGGTGGCATTATTAATGTGTATTACGAAACTGCACCACAAGGCTACAGTGAGGCGGCGTCTAATAAACATGTTGAAGGTATTTTTGATACCTTAACCGAAATATTCACCCGTAGTGAAAAAGAGCAAAAATCAACGCATTTGATTGCCGATGAGTTAGCGCAAGAGATAATTCAAAACGGCCTGTAAATTTACCCCGTTTATTTAAACTAAGGCGTACAGTGGTACGCCTTTTTTGTTTATACTCTATGGCGTGGTAATTTTTTGTGGCCAAGACTCTTAAGGCAATGCGGCCTAATCGTTAACAACAAGCTTATGGATATTATGACTGATACAAACGCCTTAATGGAGCCCATCGACCTTGATACATGGCCTCGCCAACAACACTTCGAATTATTTAAAAACTTTACCCAGCCATATTTTAATGTGTGCGTAACACTTAACGCCAAGCCTTTATTTGAATATTGTAAACAAAAGAAACTGTCTTTTTTTCAAGCATATGTGCATGCCACATTAAAAGCTTGCCACGCTTATAACCCGATTATGCTAAGAATTATTAATGAGCGTCCATGGCGCTTAAAGCAAGTAAGAGCCAGTGTGGTCGAGCTTGCTAGCGATGATTCGTTTATATTTAGTTACTTTAATTATTCGCCTTGCCTTGAAGAATTTGCTCAGCACGCCACAGCTATAAGCGCCAATGCTAAATCTCAACCGTTATTTTCTCAGGCGTTTAATCAAACCGAAGGGCAGGCCGATTTGATACATATATCGGTTTTACCTTGGCTTAATTTTAGTAGTTTTTCGCATGCCTTTAGTGAAGGAAAAAGTTTAGGTATTCCTAAATTTGTGTTTGGTCATTACGATAAAACCACGGGCCTGATGCCGTTTTCGATTGATGTGCATCATTCGCTAATGGACGGTTTACACGTCGCAGCGTTTATAAACGTTTTACAAAACAATATTGACGACTTTTGTAAAGATTAATTGAATTTAGTTAATGCAATGTATTTATTTGCTATGGTAGTATTTTTAGTTAGATAGGCGATATAAGTTAATTTGTAACGATTAGCTGATACGTTTACGACATTAAGTTTTAGCGACTTATTTAAGGTGCTTTTTAGCACGTATTATTAGTTGTTTACGCTATTGTTTAGTTTTAATTAACGCGCTTTTAGCGCTTAAACAAACCCTAGTGTATTCACCCAATGCGTATAGGGATTTTAACGCTTTGTTGGAGCGCACAATTTTGGTGTGCCCAGTGCCAAGTAAATTCTTTCCTACTCCTTTTAAATAACGATAAAGCGCTTACACACAAGTAAAAGAATAACTAAGGCAGTTGATGATGAGACAATTAAGCATTATATGTTCTTTTTTCGTCATGTTTTTATGTGAAGCCCAAGAGCAAACCCGTTTACCGTTAAGTGATTATTTTTCTGAAACATGGAATACCCGCTCTGGATTGCCACACAACAGTATTAATAGCGTTACGCAAACCCAAGATGGCTACTTATGGGTTGCTACATGGGAAGGTTTGGCACGTTTTAATGGCCAAGAGTTTACAATATTAACCCGTGCTCATATTAATAACTTACCCGACTCGGGTTTAAGGGCACTCACTCCCACAAATAGTGGTGGGTTATACATAGCGGGGTCGCGCGGAGGAATTAGCTTATATCAACATAGGCAGTGGGATACCAAGCGCTCAGCATCAACCATGGTTAATCATTTAATTGAAAGTGCTGATCAAAGCCTATGGTTAGCTCTTGAAAACGACGGCGTGTTTTATCGTGAACATAACAGCGATACCGACCTTGCAATTATTAAAAATGTGAGTGCTTATCGGGTTATAGAAGATCACGATGGGGTTATTTGGGCAGCAACCAGTGCAGGCCTTTATAAAATACACAACAAAATACCGACCTTAATGACGCCACACTTTGGTTTACCAAATGCACCTGTATATAACTTATTAATTACCCGTGGTGGCTCGCTTATTGTGGGAAGCGAAAAAGGCGCGTGGATAAAAACCAATGCGCAGTTTCAGCCTATACATGAAAAGCTTAGCAATGAATCTATTTCTAGCTTATTAGAGGATAACCATGGAGACTTATGGTTTGGCACAATTAATAAAGGGGTGTTTAGGTTATCGCCTGATGGCGTAGAGCAGTTAGATGCCAATAACGGATTACCCGCCAACCGTATTTTATCTTTGTTACAAGATAGAGAAAACAGTATTTGGATTGGCACAAACGCCGGATTGTTTCGCCTGCGTGAGTCGCCGTTTTCATCGTGGACCCAAAAAAGAGGTTTAGCGGGGGATTATACCCGCACAGTGCTTTCTCACTCCGATGGCAGTTTATGGGTGGGGGGAAGCTCTGGCTTAAATATAATAAAAAATAATCGCGCTACCTTGGTTTCAGGCTCTAAACAAAGCAGTCCTTATTCTGTGCTCAGTTTACACGAAGCACCCGATGGTAGCGTGTGGGCAGGTACGTATACCTCAGGTGTTTTAAAAGTAGTTAATAATACCTTTACGCCGTTTATTAATCGTAGCACTGGCCTTGGAAGTAACGAAGTAAGGGCTTTATTATTTGATTCTAAAAACCGTTTGTGGATAGGCTCTGCCATGGGGCTTACGCGCATTAATGAAGATGGCAGCTTAAATCAATTTACAAATAAAAAAGACTTACCAAGTGGGTTTGTACTTGCACTTAGTGAAGATAACGCGGGCAATATTTGGGCAGGTACCGGCAATGGGGTGGTGGTATTTGATATTGTTAGTGAGCAATTTACAACGGTTGAATTCCCCCGTGAGTTTTCTGCGCAATATGCGTTTGGGTTTTATATTGATGATATCTATACTTGGATGGCCACAGATAGGGGCTTAGTGCGCTATGAGCTAACAAGCGGAAAAATGGCCATGCTTGGCTTAGAGCAAGGTTTACCTATCGATAAACTATTTCAAGTGGTGCCGCACAATGGCTCATTTTGGCTCTCGAGCAACCGCGGGATTATTCAAATCGATAAAAATCATATACAGCAAATCCTCGACGCTCCCGCGAGCGCTAAAGCACCCGTGCTCAACTATCAACTGTATGATGAAGGCGATGGTATGTTAAGTGCACAGGCTAATGGAGGTTCAACCCCTTCGGCTGTAACGCACAACGATGGGAGTATTTGGTTTGCAACCGCAAAGGGGGTGAGTACCGTAAAACCAGCGCGCTTACAAGCATCAACGCAAATTGCGCTGCCGACCATTATTGAAAATATTTTTGTAGATGGTAAGCCTATTGCGCTTCCGCTTGAAGGGGAGTCGGTATTTTTGCCTCCGGGGGTTTCTCGTTTATCGTTTCATTATGCAGGGCTGAGCTTTATTATGCCGCAGCGATTAAATTTTCAAACCCAATTAAAGGGCTTTAACGATAAATGGGTTAATCGCCAACATATGACCGGTGCTGAGTACACTAACTTACCGCCTGGGGAATATACCTTTATGGTACGAGCAAGTTACCCTAACGCACAGTGGCAAGATAATCAGCAAGCTGTAAATATTGTAATTCAGTCATTTTTTTGGCAAAAACCGCAATTTAAGTTTGCAGTATTTGTATTATTTTTAATGGTTATTTTTGCTATATACAAATACCGTTTATACCACTACAAAAAAATAGAAATAGAGTTGACTAATCGCGTAGAAAAACAAACCCAAGACCTACAAACGCAAGCCAATGCGTTTGCATACCAAGCAACGCACGACCAACTTACCGACATGCCTAACAGGCGTGCTTTTGATAGCTGGCTTGCCCATAACTTTGCCACTTACAAACAGCAAAACCGGCCGTTAGCCATAGCTATACTGGATATTGATCACTTTAAGCGGATTAACGATAACTGGTCGCATATTATTGGCGACAAAGTGATTTGTACTATTGCAGAGCTGCTTAAAAATGGCTGCCAAGAAAACCAGCATATAGCACGCTGGGGCGGTGAAGAGTTTACAATTGTTTTTGCAGATAAAACCGCCGGCGAAGCAAAAATCATATGCGAAGCACTGCGCGAGAGCATTGCACAGCATGACTTTTCGGCCATTGGTGAGGGGTTAAGTGTAACAGCCAGTTTTGGTTTGTCTGACTCAACCAACGTCGGTGATTACGACCGCCTTTTATCGCGGGCAGATCAAGCATTATACAAAGCTAAAAATAGCGGACGAAATTGCACAGAAATTATCTGATTGAAAATGAGTGCATGCGCACATATTAATAAGAGACTAACTTATTTTGGATGTCCCCATGATAAACGGGCTACTCATTTTTGCTTTGGCTATTTTTGTTGTAATTTATTGGCGCTGGCAGGCACTACAAAACTGGCTTTGGAATAAAAAATATAAAAACGCTGTTTTAAACTCTCAACAAAAAGAAATACTCCTTCGTTGCATGCCTATCTATAAAAAGATGACGGATAACGACAGAGCCAAGCTTGAGCGCCACATAATATGGTTTTTAAATGAAAAGCGCTTTTTAGGCCGAGACGGACTAAAGCTAACCCCCGCCATGAAGCTGATAGTTGCTGCCGATGCCTGTGTGTTAGTGCTTAATAAACCGTGGCCACTTTATAAAAACGTGAAAGAAATTTTACTCTACCCCAGTGCGTATTATGCGCCGCAATCTACACGAGATAGTGCTGGGCTGGTTAGTTACCACAACGCGGTACGCTTAGGTGAGTCGTGGCCTGGTGGCACGTTAGTGCTAAGTTGGCACGATGTACTTGAAGGCAACCGTTTACCAAGTGACGGCCATAATTTAGTGTTTCATGAATTTGCCCACCAGTTAGACCAAGAAACCGGAAAAACCACTGGCACTCCATTATTAAAAACCCCCAATGCTTATAAAGAATGGGCTCGAGTGTTTAGCCGTGCCTTTGTGCAGTTAAAAAGTCATGTTGCTTATAACATGCCTCACGTTATTCATAGTTATGGGGCCACCAACGAGGCTGAGTTTTTTGCAGTACTCACAGAGACCTTTTTAGAAAAGCCAGCGCAGCTTAGGCAACACGACCCTGAAATTTATAGAATGCTGGTGGATTACTACCAATTTGACCCCATAGTTTGGCATTAATTTTTGGTACTTGGTCTGATAACGCTGGCAAGTTAGCGCTGTTTTTGTTGCAATCGTGTTAGAGAGTTTAACTGCAATAATAACAAGCGAGAAATGCATGAAAAAAATGCTTCACACTGCACTGGCTTTATCAGTCGCCCTTGCAATAGGTCAGCCGCACGCAAACGAAGAGCAAGAAAAGTGGCAGGTAGATTCACCAAAAGGCGAGTTTGTAGATGCAACCATTAGCACAGAGCAAGGCACATGGATGAACATTGATGTTAGTCCTGATGGCAACACGCTAGTGTTTGACTTACTTGGCGACATTTACACTATGCCTATAAGCGGAGGTGAAGCAACTAAACTCACCTCTGATATTGCTTGGCAAATGCAGCCTCGCTTTAGCCCCGATGGTAAACACATTGCGTTTACCTCAGATCAAGGCGGTGGTGATAATATTTGGGTTATGGATGTTGATGGTAGCAATCAACACGCTGTGACTGACGAAACCTTTAGACTTTTAAATAGCCCCGCATGGAGCCCTGATGGCGATTACCTTGTCGCACGCAAGCACTTTACCGCTAGTCGCTCACTAGGGGCTGGAGAAGTGTGGCTTTACCACAAAGCGGGTGGTAAAGGTGTTCAGCTTACTAAACGTGAGAACGACCAAAAAGACTTAGGTGAGCCAATGTTCTCACCAGATGGGCGCTATGTTTATTTTTCTCATGACGCGACGCCAGGTAAAACTTTTCACTACTCTAAAGATTCTGTTGCCGGTATTTATAAAATTAAGCGCTACGATAGAGAAACAGGCGAAATAGAAACCATAATACAAGGCATGGGCGGTGCGATAAGACCCACACCTTCACCTGATGGTAAAAAGCTTGCCTATATAAGACGTGATGACTTTCAAACAAGCTTGTACTTATACGACCTAACCAGTGGCGAGCACACCAAGCTTTATGACAAGCTTGAACGCGATATGCAAGAAACCTGGGCTATTCATGGTGTGTATCCGACCATTGCGTGGACCCCAGATAACGAAGAACTGGTGTTTTGGGCTTCAGGTTCAATACATAAAATTGCTGTTGATGATAAAGCTGTTGCGCGTGTTCCCTTTAAAGTAAACACCAGTAAAAAAATACAAACCGCGGTACGCTTTACTCAAAATTTAGATACCGATGAGTTTGATGTAAAAATGTTGCGCAACGTGCAGGTTAGCCCCGATGGTGAAACCGCGATTTTTGAAGCATTAGGTTATATTTATAAACGCGATTTAGACTCTGGTAAAATTAAGCGCTTAACCAAACAAACTGATCATTATGAGCTGTTCCCGCAGTACTCCCGCGATGGGAAAAAGATTGTTTACACCACCTGGAGTGATACTAAGCAAGGCACTGTACGCGTTGTCTCTGCCCGAAGCGGGCGCGGCGAGGCGATAACCCGCGAGCCGGGTAAATACGTTGAGCCTACTTTTAGTCCTGACGGCAAAACAATCGTTTATCGTAAAGCCACCGGCGGAAGTATTTTAAATCCTAAGTGGTCACTCAACCCAGGTATTTATAAAGTAAGCGCAAAAGGGGGAGAGAGCGAGCTTATTTCTAAAAGTGGTTATCAACCTCAATTTGGCAGCGCCAATGACCGTGTATTTATCATGAGCCCTTGGCCTAAGCCTACCTTAAGTGTTGTGGAGCTTGAAACTAAAAACGTTCGTAAACTTTACGAATCAGAGCATGCGACTGAATTTCGAGTCTCACCAGATGGTAAATACTTAGCGTTTGCTGAGCGCTTTAAAGTATTTGTTACCCCGCTGGTAGAAAGCGGCTCACCTATCACAATAAGCCCTAAAGATAACCAGTTTCCTATTGAGCAGTTGTCTGTGCGTGCGGGTGAAAATATAAGTTGGAGTGCTCAAAGTAACACACTCTACTGGAGTTTAGGGCCCGAGCTATACCATGCAAGCCTTGATGGTATGTTTGCTATTGATAAAGCCGATGATGCCGACTTTAAAGTAAAAAGCGGTGAGAATATTAGCTTTAGTAAAAAAATGGCTGCACCAAAGGGCATGATTGCGCTAAAGGGCGCCAACATTATTACCATGAAGGGTGAGCAAGTCATTGAAAATGGTGTCATTATCACAGACGGTAAACGCATAAAAGCGATTGGTACTGCTGATGAGGTAACGATCCCCAAAGGGGCTGAAATTATCGATGTAACAGGTAAAACAATTATGCCTGGGATTGTTGATGCGCATGCCCATGGCTCACAAGCCAGCGATGAAATTATTCCTCAGCAAAACTGGAAAAACTATGCTGGTTTAGCGTTAGGTGTCACAACAATTCATGATCCATCAAACGATACCTCTGAAATATTTACCGCCAGTGAAATGCAAAAAGCCGGCATGATTGTCGGGCCACGTATTTTTTCTACCGGCACCATTTTATATGGAGCAAATATGCCTGGTTACACCTCGCATATTGATTCGCTAGATGATGCTAAATTTCATTTAGAGCGTCTTAAAAAGGTTGGGGCGTTTAGTGTTAAATCGTATAACCAGCCACGCCGTGAGCAGCGCCAACAAGTTATTGAAGCAGGGCGTGAGCTTGAGATGATGGTTGTGCCAGAGGGCGGCTCATTGCTACAACATAACTTAAGTATGGTTGTTGATGGGCATACGGGCATTGAACACTCAATTCCGGTTGAGCATATTTACGATGATATAAAACAATTATGGTCGCAAAGTGATGTTGGTTATACCCCAACGCTTGTTGTCGCCTATGGCGGAATTTGGGGAGAAAACTACTGGTACGATAAAACGGACGTGTGGAATCACCCGCGTTTAAGTAAGTTTGTGCCTAAAAATCAGCTGTTGCCACGTGCTATGCGCCGAGTAAAAGCGCCCGATCATCACTATAACCACTTTAATAACGCCCGCGTTGCTAAAGAGCTGCAAGATTTAGGTGTACTGGTAAATTTAGGTGCTCACGGACAACGCGAGGGCTTAGGTGCACATTGGGAAATGTGGATGTTTGCTCAAGGCGGTATGAGTTCACTTGAAGCAATTAGAGCCTCTACGCTTGACCCTGCTAAATACTTGGGGCTTGATAAAAATATAGGCTCGCTAGAAGTAGGTAAGCTTGCCGATTTAATTGTTATTGATGGCGATCCGCTGAAAAATATTCGCGATTCAGATAAGGTCGATTACACCATGATCAATGGGCGTTTATTTGATGCAAGCACAATGAACGAAGTGGGTAAAAAGCAGCGAAAACCACTTTATTTTGAAAAGCTATAATTGTAATACACGTTTAAAAAGCGGCTATTAGCCGCTTTTTTTAGCTCAAAATAAATTATTTAATAAAGCGAACTGATAGAAGGTGATAAACAGGCACAAAAAAACCGCTTAACGCGGCTTTTTTATTAATCACATGTTGTTTAAACAACACCGCGTGGTAAGCGACAGTCGTGATCTTTACTTGCAAGCTCAACAATCCAAAGCTCTTCAGCTGTGTAGCCGTCTTCGCTTTGTGTTACAACAGTAAACGGCGCTGTTTTTTGTGCTTTAACAGGCGCAGCAGCTTTAGTTTTAGTTTTTTTCGCAGGCGCTTTTTGCTCAGCTTGTGCAGGCGATTTGCCAGAGCTTAGTTCTTTCGTTAGCTCTGCTACATCAGCTAGGCGTAAGTTTTTGCCACCATCGATGCTGTACCAGCCAGGTTTTGTAGTAATTTCAGGTTTTTTACCATTGGCAGCTGCATATGCAGCTTCAAAGGCAGATAAAACTTCTGTTTTGTCTAGTTTGCTCATCAGAGACCCTATACGTTGTGAACACAGATAAAGAAGCCGTATTTATACCTATTTTCCAACTGTTTTTCAATTTTTTGCGATTTTCCTTCCATTTTAGCCCCATAAACGCCAAAATTTGCACTAAATTCAGTGCTGAGTAAGGTAATAAGTATGCAACGTAGAGAATTTAATCAACTGTTAAACGACATTTTAAAGCCTCACACAATTAAAGATTTTTGTCCTAACGGGCTGCAAGTCGAAGGTAAAAATGAAATCAGAACGATTGTTACGGGGGTGACTGCAAGCCAAGCACTCATTGATGCAGCGATAGAAAAAAAAGCCGATGCTGTTTTGGTTCACCATGGTTATTTTTGGAAAGGTGAATCGCAACCTATTACAGGCATGAAAAAACGCCGTATTGGGGCTTTGTTAGCGCACGATATTAATTTATTTGCCTATCATTTACCGCTTGATATTCACCCTGTTATAGGTAACAACGCCCAACTTGCTAATTTACTCGATATTGAAATAGAGACAGGGCTTGAACCCGTTACTAATAGCGTTGCTATGAAAGGACGGTTAAAAACTCCGCTCACAGGTAGCGAGTTTGCAAATAAAATAGCCAAAGTTTTAAACCGCGAACCTTTAAGTAGTGTTGTACGCGATGAAAAAATTAACACCGTTGCCCTGTGTACAGGAGGCGGGCAAGGTTATATCGATTTAGCAGCAGAGCAGGGGATTGATGCATACCTAACGGGTGAAGCCTCAGAGCAAACTATTCACAGCTCGCGAGAGCAAAATATAGACTTTTTTGCAGCAGGGCATCATGCAACCGAGCGTTACGGAATTAAAGCCCTTGGTGAACTACTTGCTAAAGAACATGGTTTTGATGTGAGCTTTATAGATATAGATAACCCAGTATAAATTTATATATACTCTACAGCGCCTCTGGGTTTATCCAGCGGCGCATACTTATCCAAGCATTCCCAATCACTTCATGGGCATATTGTGTTACTACACGTAATACCTCAGCATTTGGTATAAATTGTTTATACAAAGGTAAAGCCGCAAAATTGTGATAATCCGTAGCGGCAGGAATTACCTCAATGCCTTGGGCATTAAACAAGTTTATTGAGCGCGGCATATGTAGCACAGACGTAACCAGTGCAACCTTAAAATCAACGAGCTTAGGCGCGAGGAGTTTGGCTTCTGCGGCTGTATCCATTGCCTGTGGGTTTTGTTTTATGCGGTTTTTACTCACCCCTAAATTTATAGCTGTTTGGCTCATTAACGCGCTATTTGTTACTTTATTATAGCCACCGCCAGATACGATAAGCGTTGCATTAGGGTATTTTTTTGCAAGCTTAACCCCTTCTACCAAGCGAGTAAGCGCACAATTTCCTAGCTGATTATTAGCGCTTAAAGCGGGGTTAGGGTTTATGTCGCAACCCAGCACAACAATTTTATCAAGGGTTGGGTGTTTTAGTGCATTAAAGGCCAATGACACGGGCTCATTGTTTTTAATCAGTTGATGCGCAGCAAACGGCGTACTTAACACTAAAAGCGCCAATATACTTAAGCTTGCGATCACTAAAGCAGACCTACGTGCACGAAACGCCAAAACTAGCATTACAAACGCAAGTAAACCAAATAGCGGTAGCGGCATAATTAAGCCACCTAATAATTTTTTTAATTCAAACATAACAAGCAACATAAAACACAATAGGCCTTATGTTACTTATTCGTTTGTGATTTATCGACCGTTATTTTGCTTACAGGTATTTAAAAAATGGCGATAAACGGGGTTGTCTTTCATGTCTTTTTTCATTGCTAGGTACATAGGGCGGGTTAGCCCTAGTGCACCAAGCGGGATAGATTTAATTAAACCTTGGCTTTCGTAAGGTGTTACCAACCAATCAGGCAGCGCTGCTACACCCATTCCTGCACTCACTAGCTGAAAAATTAATAAGCCTTGGTCTACATTTTTTAAGGTGCCGTCAAAGCGGGCATTTTGAATAAAGTGTTTAAATATATCTTGTCGCTCGCGCGGAATAGGATACGAAATAATGGTTTCGTTTTTTAAATCAAGCGCCGTTACATATGCTTTTTTAGCTAGGTCGTGATCAGGGGCGACGATAAGCTTTAATTTAAAATCAAATAAGTGAGCGTATTCAAGTTTATCAGGATCGCGTATATCTGAGGTCAATACTAAGTCGAGCTCATCGTTGAGTAAATCTGGTATAGCGTCGTAGCTAAAGCCGCGTTCGTAGTCAATTTTAATATCTGGCCAAAAATTATTAAATTCTTTAATAGTAGGCAGCAGCCAATGAAAACACGCATGGCATTCAACACTTAAGCGCAGTTGGGAAATAGGTTGATTAAGGCTTTCTTTTAAACGGCACTTGGTAGCTTCTACTTTAGGTAAAACTTCGTTGGCAAGTTCGAGTAATAGCATTCCTTGTGGCGTAAAGCGCACAGGTTGCGTTTTTCTTTCAAATAATTGGCAGTCTAATTTGTTTTCTAAGTCTTTAATTTGATGAGATAAAGCTGATTGCGTTAAAAATAATTCGCGGGCTGTATTAACTAACGATCCGGTGTCTTTTAATGTCGCAATAGTTTTAAGGTGTTTTATATCAATCATCTTTAATAATTCTCAAGGGAAAAGTGAGTTTGGCTCAGATTGACTACATACTACGCCTTTACAAAAAACGTTTCAACGTCTAGATGGCTAAAATAATCTATTAATTACTAAAATAACCCCTTAAAGTTAAATTAACTAATGTGGGTACTTTGGTTGCTACTGGTTTGATGAGTTTGGCATGAGTTTAGCTCAAGTTGTTTTGTTGGGTTATACAGCGGCTTTGTAAAGCGCGTTATGGGCAGGGCAGCTCAATAAATGGCATTGGTTTTTAAGAGGGGTAAGTAATTATCACAACGCGCAATCACAGGTATGTTTTTAATGGGCTAAAGCTTAAACAGTAATGATATGTTTTTATTGCTTTAAAACTGAGCGCTTAAATAAACGAAAGGGTATTACGAGGCTTACTTTTTACACCTTTTTGGTTGTGAAAAAGTAAGCCTTTGGATAACAGCTACTACAGGGGTTTGTGGATAAGCTTAATGGCGTGTTGTGCTGTAACTGGCTTTGACTTTAAAAAGCCTTGCCCGTAATTACATTGAGTGGCTTGTAAAATATTTAGTTGCTCTTGGGTTTCGATTCCCTCAGCCACAACTTCAAAGTTTAGTGATTGTGCTAATGAGAGAATGGCCTCTACTAACGGGTTATTGGTTTTGTTGAGGTGATCGATAAAGCTTTTATCTATTTTTAAAATATGAATAGGTAATTGGTGTAAGTAACCAAGTGCTGAGTATCCAGTACCAAAGTCATCCAAGCATAACTTCACTTTAAGTGGGGCAAGCCCTTCTATTATTTGGGTTGCTAAATCAAGGTTAGCAATAAGCCCTGATTCAGTGATTTCTAAACACAACGACCCTAAAGGCAGTTGGTATTTATTATATAATGCGTGAACTTGGGCAACAAAGTCGAGGCTGGCAAAATGACGCGATGACACATTGACCGTTACTTTTAAAAAGCGATGCCCTAATGTATGCCAGTGCGCAATATGTTGTGCAGCAAGGTCAAGCAAGTGCAAATCGAGGTTAATAATTTGCCCGGTGGTTTCGGCTATCGGAATAAACTCATTTGGTGGCACAAACCCTTTTTTAGGATGGTGCCATCTCACTAATGCCTCAAAGCCGACAACTTCGCTTGTCGCTATAGTAAAAATAGGTTGGAAATAAAGCTCAAATTCGTTGTGTTCAATGCCGTGTTGTAAGTCGTTTTCTATATCGGCATGAGTTTTGAGCTTTTTACGCATGGTGTTATTAAAAAACTTAACTTGGCCACGCCCGCTTGATTTAGCTTCGTACATGGCGGCATCGGCTTGTTGTAATAACAAATAGGCTTTATCGTCGCTGCTTTCACTAAAGGCGATGCCAATACTGGTTGATGCTTGCAATAAATGACTATCCACATTAAGTGGCTTAGCAAGGGCTGTGTTTATTCGTTTTAGCGCTTCGCTAACCTGGTTTCGGTGTGTGATGTTTTCCATAAAAATAGCAAATTCGTCGCCACCAAGGCGTGCAAACGTATCGGTGTTTCTGACGGTGCCTTTTATTAGCTCACAAATTTTAATTAAAAAGTGATCGCCAACCTCATGGCCAAGCGAATCATTGATACTTTTAAATCGATCAAAATCTAAATAAAGCAAGGCATGGCTCGTGCCTTTTTTAACACGCGATAAACGCAAAATTGCATGTTTAATACGCTCAATAAGTAACGAGCGATTAGCGAGGCCTGTTAGCTCATCATGCAATGCTTTGTGTTCAAGCTCTTGCCTTGCAAGCTGCCTATCTATGGCCATACTAATTTGCCTACTTACGTAGGTTAAAAGGGCGCTGTCGTGTTCACTATAATGCAGCTTTTTATCGTAACTTTGAACAACAATTACACCGCTTATTCTATCATTTGCTTTAAAAGGCACACCTAGCCAGGATTCAGAAAGACGGCCAACAAGTTTAAAGTCGCCGTTATTTATATGTTGCTGATAATCGTTTTGATTTAATAGCAGTACACGGTCTGATTTTAGTAAGTAATACGAAGCCGTGTCTTTTAATTGCTCTTTTGATATTTTTTTGTGGGCGTGCGTTTGAATGCCTTCTTCAACGATGTAAACCAAATCGAGTATGTCTACTTGCTTATCGTAAAGGGCAATAAAAAAGTTATCTGCAGGAAGTAAGCTATTTATTATGCTGTGAAGAGATTCAAAAAAGGTATCTAGGTTACTGGCTTTATAGGTTAAGTTAGCTATTTGCAGTAAGCTGTTTTCAAGCTTTTGCGCATCATTTAACTGTTTTACTGTGTGCTTTAAGCTATTGACCGTGTTTACTTGGTTTAGCTTAGCACTTAATAAGTGCGCAACCGTGGTTAATATTTCTAGGTGGGCGTTTGTGAAGTAATTTTTTATTGGATGTTCACAATCAATAACCCCTAAAACATGATCCTTGTATATAAGTGGTACGCACAACTCTGATTGAGCAGGGCGTTCATCAGCAATGTAGCGAGGGTCTTGTGTTACATCGCCAATAATAATAGCTGTGCCTGTGCGGGCAACATAACCGGTTATACCTTCGTTAAAGCCAATAACTTTGCGCTCTGCTTGGTATTCGTCTCTGGCGTGGGTTATGCCCATAGAAGCGACTTGATTTAGCTGTAAACGTGTTTCATCAGCCAGGTAAATAACACAATCAACAAACCCTAGGCGGTTTACTACTTGAGTGGTTACATACTCAAATAACTCTTCTAGGGTATCGAGTTGTAATAAGCTTGAGGAAAACTGATTTATTATGCTCAGTTGTTCAGTTTTAACTTCGAGCGCTTTATAGGTATCGATATGATTCGACATAGGGTAATTTTATTCTTTTTATTTGTATTAGCACCGATAAGTTAACCCAAATTTGAAGCATGTTCAAAATAAAACGCTTAAACGAGTGTATTCGTCGTTAAACTTAAACCCAATAGTATTTTGCAGCACTCATAAAGGGGAATAGTTTAGATAACACTTTACTAGATCTTTCCATATGCCTATGATCGGATAAATTCAGCCGTGGAAAAAAGTAATGAGCATTAATACCGATTCAAAAAACACATTAACCATAACTCGTCCTGATGATTGGCATGTCCATTTACGTGATGGTGAGCAACTTAAAGATACAGTACGCGATATTAGCCGCTACATGGGCCGCGCCATCATAATGCCAAACCTTGTACCGCNATTATGGCAGCGGGGCCGCAGGGCAACTTTGAACCCTTAATGGTGCTTTACCTAACAGATAAAACCACACCTGAAGAAATTAAAAAAGCCAAAGCAACGGGTAAAATTGTTGCTGCCAAGCTTTACCCAGCTGGAGCAACCACTAACTCAGACTCTGGGGTTACATCAGTAAAGAATATTTACCCTGTTCTAGAAGCGATGCAAGACGTGGGTATGCTGTTATTAGTGCATGGTGAAGTGACTGATTCATCAATAGATATTTTTGACCGTGAAAAAGTATTTTTAGAGACGATTTTAGGCGATGTTGTAGCGGATTTTCCAAAGCTGAAAATAGTGCTAGAACACATTACGACAAAAGACGCCGTTGATTTTGTAACAGCCGCGCCGCAAAATGTGGCGGCAACTATTACCGCGCATCACTTATTGTACAACCGTAATCACATGTTAGCTGGTGGCATACGTCCGCATTATTACTGTTTACCTATTTTAAAGCGCAATATTCACCAACAAGCGTTAATGGCGGCAGCTATAAGCGGAAATAAAAAGTTCTTTTTAGGGACTGACTCAGCACCACATTATAAAGATAAAAAGGAAGCTGCATGTGGTTGTGCTGGCGCCTATACAGCACATGCTGCGATTGAACTTTACGCCGAAGCCTTTGAAGAGGCGGG
>NZ_AUTO01000072.1:0-28453 GCF_000498055.1 Pseudoalteromonas sp. TB51 | reverse complement strand
CGTTATCTTCACAAAACTGGTACGGTAATTGGCCGTAGCTTTGCTCTATTTCGGCTTGGGTTTTACCTAAAAAACGCTTAACTGAAATAAGGGTATTGGCTGGGTCTTGTGTTGCAGCTTGTGCAGCATCGGCGCCTACCGTGATGCACCCAGCTTGGTAACGCACAACCGATGGCAACATGGCTGCACCAAGGTCATCTGTTAATGTGCGGGCTTCGCCACTTTGTACCGTTGCAACCAATGAATTAGTGGTACCTAGGTCAATACCTATTGCTAATTTGTGTTCATGTGGTGCCGCGCTCTGCCCCGGCTCAGCAATTTGCAATAATGCCATAATGCTCTTTAAACTCGTGTTGCTCGCTTTACAGCAAGTAATTAATCGTCAAATAAACTGTCTTCAATGCGCTCAAGTTCGTCTTCTAATTTATATACAAACTTTAATTTGCGAATGTTGTCAGCAGCTTGTTGATATTGCGCCTCGTCGTTACTTGCAAGTTGCTCGGCAAGTTCATTACTGTATTGGATTTTTAATTGCTTTATTTGTGATTCAAAATTGGCGATAGCGGCCTCAGGATTACTTGCTGAAGCGAGCTCTTCAAGCTCCTCACGCAGTTCCATTTGCTGCATTAAGAACATTGGATCTTGCAGTGTTTGTTGCTCAGCTCGAATATCGACACCTAGTTCGCTGAGCATATATTCTGCTCGTTTTACTGGGTGTTTTAGCGTTTGTAGCGCATCGTTAATTTCAGCGGTACTTTGTACGGCCATTAACTTATCACGGCTGCTCGCATTAGCGTGGCGATCGGGATGCACTGCGCGCTGCAGCTCTAGGTAATGCTTATTTATTGTTGCCAAGTCAATGTTGTAATCAACTGGTATTGCAAATAACTCAAAGTAACGCATAGCTTCAACCAATAAAATTTAGAAATACAAATTTCACAAATAACAAAGCCCTACAATTACTGGCAGGGCTTAAAAATACTACAAAGGTAGCGGAGCTTAAACAGTAAAGCTTTCGCCACAACCACACTCGTCGGCTTGGTTAGGGTTATTAAATTTAAACCCTTCATTTAAGCCTTCTTTGGTGTAGTCAAGCTCAGTGCCGTCGATGTAAACCAAGCTTTTAGCGTCAACAATTAAGGTAACGCCTTTAGCTTTAAAGGTTTCATCGTCTTCGTTAAGCTCATCAACAAACTCGAGTACATAAGCAAGACCTGAACAGCCCGTCGTTTTAATGCCAACGCGCAGGCCTAAACCTTTACCGCGGTTTGCTAAAAATGATTGTACGCGGTTTGCTGCCGCATCTGTCAATGTCACTGCCATGAATTTCTCTTACTTCGCTTGTTTGCTTTTGTAATCAGCAATTGCTGCTTGAATTGCATCTTCAGCTAAAATTGAACAGTGAATTTTCACTGGTGGTAATTCAAGCTCTGCACTGATATCAGTGTTTTTAATAGTTGATGCTTCGTCTAGTGTTTTGCCTTTCACCCACTCTGTTACAAGTGATGATGAAGCAATTGCACTGCCGCAACCGTATGTTTTAAATTTTGCATCTTCAATAACGCCTTCAGACGATACTTTAATTTGCAATTTCATTACGTCACCACATGCTGGTGCGCCAACCATACCCGTTGCCACTGACGGATCATTTTTGTCTAAAACACCAACGTTACGTGGGTTTTCTACGTGGTCGATTACTTTATCACTATAAGCCATAATTCTATCCTCATTACCTGCTACGGTAGGTGCTCACTCGTATTAGTGGTGAGCCCATTCAACTGAATCTAAATCAACACCTTCTTGATGCATTTCCCATAAAGGAGACATCTCGCGTAGGCGACCGATAGAGTTTTTCATTAATTCAACGGTGTAATCAATTTCTTCTTCGGTAGTAAAACGGCCAATACTAAAACGAATTGAGCTGTGTGCTAGTTCGTCGTTACGGCCAAGTGCGCGTAGTACATATGAAGGCTCTAAGCTTGCTGATGTACACGCAGACCCTG
Organism: Pseudoalteromonas sp. TB51; assembly: GCF_000498055.1. NCBI lineage: Bacteria > Pseudomonadati > Pseudomonadota > Gammaproteobacteria > Alteromonadales > Pseudoalteromonadaceae > Pseudoalteromonas > Pseudoalteromonas sp. TB51. The sequence continues at coordinate 26,450 of NZ_AUTO01000072.1, read as the reverse complement.
ATGATACCGCTATGTCTTTTACTGCCATAAGTAACGACTCACCTTCAACAAAGTTGAAGCTGATATTTACAATACCTGGTACTGATTGGTCTTGTGCGCCGTTAAAGTATACTTCGTCCATATCAGCCATAATGCCGTCAATTAGGCGTTTACGTAATGCGCTGATGTGTGCGTGATCTTTTTCAAAATCTTGCTTAGCAATTCTAAATGCTGCACCCATACCTACTAGCTGATGAGTTGCAAGTGTACCTGAACGCATACCACGTTCATGGCCGCCACCGTGCATTTGCGCTTCTAGGCGAGCACGTGGTTTACGACGAACGTAAAGTGCGCCAACACCTTTAGGGCCATATACTTTGTGGCCTGAGAACGACATAAAATCAACTTTAAGCTGTTGTACGTCGATTAATACTTTACCTGCGCTTTGTGCTGCATCTACGTGGAACATAATTTTACGTTCGCGACACATTTCGCCAATAGTATTGATATCTTGAATTACACCTAGCTCGTTATTAACGTGCATAATGCTGACAAGAATAGTGTCGTCACGCATAGTTTCTTCAAGCTTTTTAAGATCTAACAGGCCGTTTTCTTCAACGTCCATGTAGGTTACTTCAAAGCCTTGGCGCTCAAGTTCACGACACGTATCGATTACTGCTTTGTGCTCAGTTTTAGCGGTAATAACGTGCTTACCTTTCTTTTTGTAAAACTGCGCTGCACCTTTAATTGCAAGGTTATTTGATTCTGTTGCGCCCGATGTGAAAACAATTTCACGCGGGTCAGCATTAATTAAATCGGCAATGTCTGTACGCGCTTGGTCAACTACTTCTTCAGCTTGCCAACCAAAACGGTGCGAACGTGACGCAGGATTACCAAAATTACCGTCCATTGTCAGGCATTGCATCATTTCTTTTGCAACACGCTCGTCAACAGGCGTGGTCGCTGCGTAATCTAAATAAATCGGTAACTTCATTTCTCTCTCCGCTGCAGGTCAACTTTTATAGTTGACAGCTTACTTGAATGTTTTCCAACTGCTTAATTGCATTATTGATGCTGTTATCTTGGCGAGATGCGATTTCTTTCACATCTGATTTTTCCACCAATTCAGCTAAGGTAATATTATTTAAAAACTCTTCGATACGTGCGCTTAAATCAGACCATAGGTTGTGAGTTAAACAACGCATACCGCTTTGACACCCGGTATCGGCACCTTGGCAACGTGTTGCATCTACCGATTCGTCTACGGCGCTAATTACATCGCCAACAGAGATAACCGCAGCTTCTCGGCCTAGCAAATAACCGCCACCAGGACCACGAACCGAGCTCACTAAGCCATTTTTACGTAAACGGGCAAATAATTGCTCAAGGTAAGACAAAGAAATTTCTTGTCTTTGTGAAATATCAGCAAGGGCAACAGGACCTACACTCGCATGTAGTGCAACATCCAGCATAGCTGTTACGGCATATCTGCCTTTTGATGTTAACTTCATAACGCCCCCCGCACAAAAGAGTGCAAATTTTAATTACCAGAGTAAAATAGTCAAGTATTATCACTTGATAAAAATTTGATTAAAGAACACTGTTCTATTAACAAATTTTTAATACCTGACCTTTTTGGTCAAGTATTAGGTGTATTGTAATTACTTGAGTGTTTTAGTCAAGTATTAGCTCGTTATTTACCCGCAGGTTTTTATAACCAATCGCTATACCTTACTTAGGAATAGATTTATTAATTGAGGTAAGAATGCCACGCAGTATGTTCAGCTCTGCCTCTTCTGGGCGTGCACGGTTAAACAAGCGGCGTAGCTTGGTCATTACTAAACCAGGATGCTGCTTAATAATAAAACCGGTGTTATCGAGCGTCTCTTCTAAATGATCGTAAAATAACTCTGTTTGTTTTGAGCTTGGGTAAGCAGTCTCATCGTCTGCTTGCTCAGCCTTTGGCTGCTGATTTAAAAACGCCATACGCGTTTCGTAGCTTAGCGTTTGTACCGCCATAGCTAAATTAAGCGAGCTGTACTGTGGATTTGCAGGAATACATACATGGTAATTACACAGCTGTAGTTCTTCGTTAGTTAAACCGCTGTTTTCACGGCCAAATACAAGCGCTACAGGGCCCTTTACAGCCTCAGCAACTAGCTTTTCACCGCACTCACGTGGCTCAACCATAGGCCAAGACAGCGTGCGTGAACGAGCACTCGTACCAATAGTTAATGCACAATCGGCAATCGCATCAGCCACGGTATCAACAATAACCGCATTACCTAAAACATCGGTTGCACCGGCTGCTAAGGCGCTTGCATGGCTGTCTACTTCACAAGCAGGGTCCACTAAATACAGTTTTGATAAACCCATGGTTTTCATGGCGCGAGCCGCCGAACCAATGTTGCCAGAGTGTGAGGTATTAACTAAAACGATGCGAATATCATCTAAGATCATTGCTGTGCTACTTTACTATGCCAAAAAATTGTGCGAATTCTAACATAAAAGCGCGCTAAGATCCTAGTGTCGCTGCAAGCAAAGCGTGACATACACTAGATAGGCATATCAATAACTTACAAAAAACCTGCAACCATTCACTGACATAAAATACAACCATACAGTGACATAGTGAAATAAAAGTTATAACGCTAAAAACAAAAAAACCAGCCCGGATATAAGACTGGTTTTTTCAATTACTACTCACTGCCTTTTCGGCAGAATTACATTAACTTAAACATCGAATCGATTGTTTTTATCTTCAGCTGCCTATACGGCAGGTCACTATAAAGATAGCTAAGCTTATTTATATAATTCATGTAATTAAAAAGCAAACTCAATTTTACCCATATTTTTATATGCTTGCTCAGAGAATTTAATATCAATGACTTATGGCAACATTATAAATAAAGGTTAATTTCTATCTATTGAGGGTGATAAATCAGGAACCGTGCCCTTAAACTTTTCATTTGAGGCAAGCCCATAATTACTAAAGTATGGCTCAGCTTGGCAGTCGACATCTTGCTTTTGAATATGCAGAATATAATCCTCTTGTGAGCTCTTACTAGTCATAGCCACTCTATGGAAAATATCAATCTCTCGGGGAGCTTCGATCTTTTTAGGATTAAAATCTTCACCTCTTGCTAACGCTCTTTTTTGCAGGCGCTTTAATCTTCTTCTACTTTCACCTGTGAAAATTTTTGCTACCGCCTGATTACGTATAAAACGTACTTCTTCGCAGCTGTCAGGTACAGCTAAAACTTGGCTTACTTTAAAAAAGCCACAATCTTGCATGTCCACAAAATATGCCTGATCTTTAAGGGTATTTAAAATCTCCTTGTCCGTGTAAACAAAAGCAATTTCATTACCAATTGATGAGTCCGACCATGCAGGAAACGTAACCCCCATTCCTTCAATATTATGCTTCAAAATAAACCCATGCATAATAGAAATACAACGGCCAGTAAGCAGCGCTAGATTAGCTTGTTTTGGTAAAAAGTGGACTGTGAAGTAATACCTTTGCATAATTACGCCTTTTTAGCCTCTGCTTTTTTCTGGAACATTCCGCCCTTAATCAATACAGAGAATAAGTAATAAATAGCTGGGTCTATTTTTTCATTTTTATTAGTAATGCAATTTTCAAGGGCTGACAAATACCATTCCGTATTTTTGAAAATAGAATAAAAATTCTGTTCAGAATCAGGAGGACGTCGGGCAATCCCTATTTCTTTATCAGCACCAAACTCATGCACTCGTAATCTTTTACTTGCATCCTCATCCCACCAATCATCTATTGACTGAAGGGCTGCTCCTATTTTTACTGAATTAAAACTTACAGCGTAACGGCCATCTGCACACTTAGCTTTTACAAACTGTTTTGAGGCCTCTCCTTGCTTAACCTTGTCGTTAAGGATTTGGCTTGGGTAAATCTCTTGGCAAAATGAGGCTTCTATTTTCGCGGTTATATCAGCACTCCAAAACACATTGGGATCAGTTAATGCGCTCTCAATTTCATTACTAAGCTCTTCCAATACTTTTAGATCATCAGAAGCCCATTTGCTTTCCCAAGCTAACTTACGAGTGTTATCGATTAAATAACAACTCCCTTTGCTGGTTTTAATTTCAATTTGAGTGTTGCCGGTGTTTTGATTACGCCAAAGCCATGTACCTATCAAAATATTTCGACAATATCTTACTGCTAGCTCTTTATAACCACCGCATTCTTTAAATGTTTCTGCCAACTCTTTTAATAAAGAGAAAACATCTGGGTCACTACAGCCTGAAGGAATCAATGAGTTAGCCTGAACTCTCAAAGAAAACCGACAAAATATATGCTCCACATTTGGAGGTACATAGCACTCTTCTAAAGTTAATATATTATTATGTGTTAAGTCCTGAGGTGAGATATTTTTTGGTGAAAACTGCGGAGTGAATGCTTCAGTAAAACCAGATTTTGGGCCTCTAATCTTATTTACGTCGGCCTCTAAAGGTACAAAATTAGAGACAGCCGTTTTATAAAAAAATACAGCTTTCCCAGGGTAAAGCGAGCGATCATATTTTAATATATTACATAATTCCATTAAGTATTTTCCGGTTAAACTTTTTTCATTAGCATAAACTTTTCTTGCACATCTAGCATCCAAAAAGCGCTATTAAAATAGTTACCAATACCTTTTAGCCTAACACTAATGGCCGTTTCGTATTTCACCATTCCTATTGCTGGTTCAGCATAACAATGCAGTCTTTCAAGCGCTCCAACTCTAGCTTTCGGTTCAGTGAGCAACATATACCCCATCATAGATGGGCTTAGTTTAGAGTCACTATTTAATAATAAGAGTAGCTCATCTAAATCCTGTATTTTGTGCTCAGTTGGCATAACCCAACAACCAGATAGAGGGAGTCGCCTTAACTTTTCAAATAACTGATTTTCATTACTATATAAACAGCACCAATTTATATTTGAGTTAAGCTCAGGCTGATGCATAACACCACCTGCAAAGTTAGATGGAAAATGCGCTTTCAAAATGTCAGGCTTACTATCTACTGCCTGTAAGTCATCTTCATAACCATCAATGTGTATTATTAAATCAAATACCAAATCACAGTATTTGCCATCGATAATTCCTGGCCGCTTAAGCCTACTTTGCTGAGCGCCTTGAAGGCTCAGTTCAGGAAGCTTTTTTCCGACTACAGCAGAATAATTCCTAATAAACCAAGAAAAGGATGTGAACCGTACATTTGTTCCTAGCGCCTCATTAAGTTTTCTTTGGTAGCTGTGAATCATACCCCAAACAGCGGTTAAAGATGGAATACCTGAGCAGTAAGGGTTTGATAATGCTTGCGCATCAAACACACGTATACCGCTTAAATGAAGATAGCGATAATGTTCATCATCTTCTTCAATCAGTTCATGTTTTTGATCTGTAAGATTAACAAGCAGCCATTGTAAAGCTGCTTTTAAAGGGTTCATTAATTTAGGATGAAAAGCATACCTTTGTGTCATGCTCACACCGCCAAGCATTTCATTTAGTAACCTAAATAAAGGAATCGTTAGCGAAGGGAGTTCATTGTCGGGTAGCGATAGTATTTTATACTCTAGTTGCTCTGAAGCACTCTCAAGCTGTTCTAAGTCATACCCATTCTCAATAGCGTCCAAACGCCATTCAAATACAGGTGAAAACCATTCTAAAAGCGTGTTTCTCAGCTCTTTAATATTTTTTACTTTTTGTTGTCTACGCTGTTTAAGAGCCAGCGCATTATTACTAAATATAATACCTTCTAAAGCTTTAATTAATTCCGGCTTTAATAGTGCCTCAACGTTAAATACTGTTTGTCCATTATTTAATTTAAATGCTCGTGAGTTACTTAAACCATGATATTTACTTCGTATATAAGGAGGGTAATTAAGCACATTAATAACCCCACCTAAGGAAGCAGCTAACATACTGACAGCAGCAGGACGCGTAAACTCTACATTGCTAAATCGAGCTCGTTTATCAATTGCCGCCTGCTGAACTTTTGATTGAACAACATGGCTAATAACAGGCGTAACAGCCACATAACCATCATGATAAGGCATTCTTACTTGGCGAGAATAGCGGTCAACAGAGACGGGAATAACCTCTTCAAGCAATGATTCTTTAACGGTTACACATAAGCTTTTAAATGCCTTAACGGATAGCCCCAAAGAGGTAAATGCGGATTTCCAGTTATCCGAGTTCGTAGCTAATACTTGTGCCAGACAACTGACTTGATTTTGCCATTTAAAGTAACTAGCAAATAATTTAGCTACATTTACCTTAGCAGAGTCATGTGACCAGCCATAGGCTTTAGGATAGTTAGCACTACTCAAAACATAAGAGTGCAGTGTTGGAGGCTCTACGGCTAAATTTTGCTTACTAACTCTAATGTCAGGGTACTTTAAATTATGAGTATGAAACCACGCTATTTCCTTAATACATTTATTAATATGGTCTTCACTTTTTAAAGCCTGTTTTGCTAGCTTTTTATCCAGCAAGCCATCAACTTGGTTTTTTCGATAAGTCAGGTTTAACAAAATAATCAGAGCAACGGCTTCGCTGCCTGTTATATCAATCATTGCCGTATAAGGGCTAAAAGCACGACGTAATAATCTATCTCGCTCAGTGGTGTCTGTAATCTCTAGCAGTTCTTTTAAATGCATATACTCACCATGCCGACAAATACATTCTAGCTTTGTCATTTCCAAAACTGGTTTTGTACTCTATAACATGCCTTAAAAAAAACACGCCCTTATAAGGGTTGATCCGCTGGTTCATTTTATGACGAGACGCCGTTTGCAAAATACCATCTTGGTAAAGCCTATATACTTGCTCTACTGAAGTACCTAATAAAGTTGCAGCCTCCAATACACTTACTAATAAGTCGGCTGCGTTGGGCTTTTTAGTTTTAGGGTTACTCTCAACTAAAGTAACTAAATAATCTAATAGAGCCCTATAAATAAAGTGAGATTCACTCTGCTTTTGAGTACTGGGGCAAGCTAAAATAGCATCCCCAAAAATAAACTTAAACTCAGTTTTATTAAACAGATCTATTAACTTCATTTCTGCATTTTTACTTAGTTCATCAAGCTCTGTATTAAAAACTGCTGGCCATTTACTAAAATAGTTCACAGCATCATTTAAACAAAAGTTATCTGTTTGAGAATACCGCTCCTGATACCAAAGAAGCGCAGCAAAACGTTCTGTAAGAGTCATATTGTTAAATAGCGGGTTACTATCGTTGCGCTCACCTTTATCCAGTAATTTATTTAAATGTTCAATACTTAACGTATTTACAGGCGAGGTACTAGCGCAAGACAGCTCAAAACCGCATGAACAATGAGTAATTGACTCATTCTCGATATAGTTAATTTGAGCGCAGCATTCTGGGCAGTTATGTAGCAAAGCACACTGATGTTTAGTGCATGCATTTACCCACTTTATATGCCAACTTTGTTTTATATAAGCTTCTTCTGCAAGACATTGTGAGCATACCGGAATCGAATCAACAGCTTCCTCGGCGTGGTGACGAATAAACCTCAGGGGAATGTCTACGCCATTGTTATATAAAGCGACGGAGGGGTTAAATTTAATATCTGACTTTAGCAAAGCCAACTTTTGTAGCTCGTATCGAGGTAAATCTAGTAGTGTTTCGAGTAGTCCTAAAGCCCGCATCCTAAAATGGCTATTATGTTTGGCGTGGTAAACATTGAGCCTCTTTAAATCTACTGGGAATGCACCATGCGCCTCAAAATCAAGCTCATGCAGCTCTTCGCGAATAGCTAAGCTTAGCCCTTCATACGAGTCAAAAAAATTCTCTGAAACGACCCGTAACAAGTAACTTTCCAGCGATTCGTCAGAAAATGCCCGAGCCTTGGGAGAAAATAGAAAAGCCATCCAACACCTTAAAACTTAGTAATCCTAAGCTAAAAGATAAAGCCATCCTATTTAATATGCAAGCCGCATCATAAATAATATTATTGTATAGCTGCCCTATATACTATTACTGATTCTTATTAGCTGTACGATTCATAGAGGTCGTTTCAATATACTATGACTCTATGAACAAAGAAATTAAACAACGTTTAAAGTGGATTGAGCTTTACGAAGAAACCAATAATGCGGGCCTAGTTTGTCGTCGGTGTGGAATTTCTAGACCCACTCTTCGAAAGTGGTACAAGCAATACAAAGAGAAAGGACTAGACGGCCTACAGGACGTTTCTAGACGCCCGCACAGCTCCCCAAACTCTAAAATTAATAATCGAATTGAAGAGTGGATTCTTAAACTCAGAAAGATAGAAAACTTGGTGCCAGAAGAATTCAAAATGAGCTTCTTCGCGAGCATAATTTCAGCTATCGCTTGCTTCAATTCACAAAGAGCTGACCAAACATGAAGTAAAACCAATAGTTTTTCAGCGGAAGAAAAAAGACTTCATTCGATACCAAAGACCTACTCCTAGTGAGCGAGTTCAGATGGATACATGTAAAATTGCACTAGGGATTTATCAATATACTGCTGTTGATGATTGCTCTAGGTATCGCGTGTGGACGTTTTTAAGCGTAAAACGTCAGCCAATACTCTTACCTTCATCGATAAGGTAATAGAAGAAATGCCATTCCCGCTACAGCGAGTTTAAACGGATCTCAGAACGGAGTTTTTTGCTGAAAAAGTACAGCTCAAATTGATGGAGCATGGCATTAAATTTCGCCCCAATAAGCCAGGCTATCCTCGCTTAAATGGCAAAGTTGAAAGATCACAAAGAACTGATAAAGAAGTGTTTTATTCGACCGTTAATTTGGATTTGGACGAACTCAAAAATGAAACGTTACCTAAGTGGCAGCATTACTATAATTGACAACGCGCTCACGGCTCATTCAAAGGTAAAACTTCAATGGATGTTGTATGTGAACGCCTTGAAAAAACACCGCTTTGGGAAGACGCTCACGCTAACTACGAAACTGAAAATGAACGCATTCAGTTATCGAATTATCAGCGTGATCTTCAACTACGAAAAGTGAAATGATGTCTATGAATCACGCACTAGTTGGTTAGATAAGACTTAATATGATACTCATTCAATGAGGCCCACCAAACCATCACTAATTTACAAAAGACTAAATTTTAACAGCCTGTAAGCTTGTATTTGGCCATAGAAAGCTAGAGCTCTGTCAGGTACTAGGGGGCCAGTTACCAGTTAATGGGAGGCTCAAATTAAAGAAGATAAACAATCTAATAGATATATTTTTTTGACTGGCTTTTGTAATAGCTTGTCGCATGGAGCGTTTTTTAATTTATGAGTATCTCCACTTATAAGAACTTTTTTTATAGTAGGGAATTTTTTTTCTAGTGCTATCAAAATCTCAACACCTGTTACTTGTGGCATCAGGTGATCAACAACAATAATATCTAAATTAAGTAGTTCTGGGTGCTGAAACACTTGAGTACTATCTGATAATGTAAAGCATTCAAAAGCCGAACTTTTCAACATTCTTGCATACGCGTCTAAAATAAAAGGCTCATCGTCAATGAATAATACCTTAGCCATTAAAGCCTCTATAGTTTTTTATAATGTGATTAATTTGTATTTCCAATATAGGCCAATGAAGCGATATATCTAAAACCAAGCATTTGATTAATGACATTTTTTTATTTTTAGCCGCTAAGTATAATTCGTCGCTCAATGAACTAAGTAATATCACGCCACAAAAACGGCACAAGCCACTTAAATTATGTGCACAATAGGATATTTCCTCTAAGTTGCCCACTAAAAAATATTTTTCGATAGATTCGATATTGTTCTTAGCAGAATAAGAAAAGTCAGATAAAGCAGACGTAATTGTTTCAACGCTATCATCGTCAAAAATTTCAATCAGATGTTTAAGGTTTATTATCTTAGAGTCATATAATTTATCTTCCATTTAGATATTTACGCCTGTATTAGTGGCCGGTTACATGTTTGCGCCCACCATGCCGATAGCTTCCTTAGTAAAGCGAGTACTTGGTTTCGATTCTTTAAGTTAGCGGAAGCAATTTGAGCTATTAAGATTTCAAGTCTATCAAGACATATCTGGAATGCTTTTAAAAAATCAGGTCTATGATCATACTGCTTAATATTCTTTCCAATATATATTAAGTAATCGGCAGACTCACATACCCGACTTCGCGCATTTTCAATTGCAACATATTTCCGATTTTCAATAATCGAATTATAAAAATAACTTATTGTATAGGCTACTTTCTTTAAGCGACGATCTATTTGATGATGCCCTGTCGTAGCACTATCTGGCCACTCTAAAAAATCGCGATTTTTTACTGATATATCAGATTGTTGTTTATCTACCTCTGGCTCTATATCTTTCTTGTTTGAACCTAAAACAATTGCTACACCACGGTGACTATATTCTTTAAAGGATTGATGATTATCCGTAGCGCCCTTAATTTTCTCTAAATAGTACTCTGCGGGTTTTATAGTTCTCTCAGCCCGTTTATGCTCATGTATCTTTTCTGTTAATTTAACTGAAGAGATAGGTTTTACCAAAAAGTCATTTACATCAAATTTCACACATTGATGTATCAATTCTTTATATGAGTTTACAGAAAGAACAATAATTGGAATATCATGAGCTGTAAGGGTAAAACTACCAGACCTGATACGAGATAATAATTCTAAACCACTTTCTTTTTTTAACTCTATATCTGTAATTAATAAGTTTATTTCTTGTGTCTCCAATATATCAATAGCTGCTTTATAATCAAATGCCTTATACGCATTGAAGCCCGGGATTTTATAGGCAACACTATATAAAAAATTACATATTAAAGGTGCATCATCAACCACTAATATATTAAAATTATTAAGCAACATAATACGTCACCATTAAAATAGGAATCCTTTTATTTGTTTTCAAAATATAAAACCGCTTTTCAAACATAGACGCATAAATTGCAAAGAAAATAAATTCACCTTTTTTCAGTTTTGATTGATATAGGTAATTTAACTGTAAAGCAACTACCTGAACCTAGTTTACTTTTAACTTCAATTACACCTTGATGCTTATCAATAATACTTCTAGATAAAGCTAACCCAAGACCAGTACCTTTATGCTTTTCTTTCGTAGTAAAAAAAGGTTGGAAAATCAACTCTAATATACTTTGCTCTATACCAGGACCATTGTCTTCTATACTAAACCAAACCCACATATCATCATAACCGGTTGTAATTGTTATTTCTCCATTGTGTTCTATTTCTTGTACCGCATTTAATATTAAGTTTAAAACGACTTGGTTGATTTGAGAGGCTATACACCTAACTAAAGGTAAATCAGCAAAAGATGTATTAACCTTTGCTTTGTATTTTAACTCATTACCAAGAATATTTAACGTACTTTGAATTCCTAAATGGATATCAGCTTCTTCGAATTCTGCATCATCCAAGTATGAGAAATCTTTTAAATCATGAACGATTTCAATAACTCTTTTTAGCCCAGATTCAGATTGAGATAATAAAATGGGTAAATCTTTATTTATATAATCAAAATCATGTGCCAGCTTCAGTCTGTTAGTTTTCTCTATGGGTAATTCTTTACTTAATTGCTTAATTAGCATCATAAGGCTATTTATGTACTCATTTAAAGCGGATAAGTTTGAAGCGACATAGCCTATTGGGTTATTTATCTCATGTGCTACACCAGCTGCAAGCTGCCCTAGTGATGCTAGCTTTTCTGAATGCATGAGCTGATCATTTAACTGTGCAACCTGTTTTCTTAGACGTTCCAGCTCACTCTGTTCTATTGACATTAATAGCCTCCTGATTACTTTTATTAAAAACGTTGCTTGTGCATACGAAAAGCAGATAGGATTTCTCTTTTAAGCTCTTCATCACTCCAAGGCTTAGTGAGAAATTTATAAATAGCACCTTTGTTAATCGCCTCTGTTACGGAGCGAAGATCAGTATAGCCAGATAAAATCATCCTAATTGTGTCAGGATACATTTCTTTCACTTCTTTAAAAAAATCAGTGCCACTCATTTCAGGCATTCTCTGATCTGAGACAATCACTTGTATATCGTGTAACGCAAGTAGATTAAATGCCTCTAAGGCACTATTACAAGTGAGAATATTTATTGGCTCTTTGCGTAAAACTCTTTTTAAAGAATGTAGTATGTTTTCTTCGTCATCTACAAGAAGCAAACTAGGTAAACAAGCGTTAGTTTCAAGGGCATGTATCGGAGAGTATTGCTCTAAAAAAGATTCAAACTTATCTTTAGGTAACGGTTTGGAATAATAATAGCCCTGTAGTTCATCGCAGCCATACTTGTTTAGTAAATTCGCTTGCGACAACGTCTCGATCCCTTCCGCAACCACTTTTAAATTTAATTGGTGCCCCATCGCAATAATCGCACGGGTAATGGCTGTATCTTTTTGATCGGTTACTAGCTCTCGTATAAATGACTTGTCTATTTTTAGCTTATCAATTGGTAGGCGCTTTAAATAGGTTAAACTGGAATAACCAGTTCCAAAATCGTCGATAGCAATACTGATACCTAATTGTTTCAGGTGCTGTAGTTTATCTACAACTTGTTCGATGTTTTCTAATAATAGTGATTCGGTTAATTCTAACTCGAACCACTTAGGTTCTAATTTTGCTTTGTTCAATGCTGCTTCTAATTGCTCTACAAAGCTCACACGTTGAAATTGCAGTGAAGACAAGTTAACCGCCATTATAACCTTAGCCAAGCCTCGCTGTTGCAAAGAGCGGTTGTAATTGGAAGCTTCCTCAATCACCCATTGACCGATTTCAACGATTAACCCCATTTCCTCTGCTATTGGGATAAATTCATCAGGTCCAATAAACCCAAGTTCTGGGTGTTGCCACCGTAATAACGCTTCTATGCCTATAATATGCCCGTTGTCTGCTGCTACTTGTGGTTGGTAAAAGAGCTCAAATTCTTGATTTGCTACCGCTTGCTTTAGCATTGTTCTGAGACTGAGTCGTTTACTAAGAGTTTGTTCCATGCCAGATTCGTAAAACTGAATATTATTACGACCGACTTGTTTTGCTCTTTGCATAGCTAAATCAGCCCGTTTAATAAGCTCTATAGGCCCATGTATGCCCTCATCAAAAACACTAACACCAATACTTGCAGTTAACTCTAGCTCTTTACCACTTATTAAAAATGGTTCAGAGATTACACCAAGAACCCGTTCAGCCATAATTGTTAATTGATTAAGTTCATTTAAATCCGGAAGCATTAATATGAATTCATCTCCACCGACTCGAGCTAGTGTATCGCCTGAACGAATTTGTTTATTAATTTGTGCACTTACTTTACAGAGAACCTCATCACCAACTAAGTGCCCGAGACTGTCGTTAATTAATTTAAAGCCATCTAGGTTAATAAAGAGTATTGCAACTTTCTCTTTATGGCGTGAACTGATCTTGATACTTTGCGATAATCTGTCATGTAATAACTTTCGGTTGGGTAAGCCAGTTAATAAATCATGAAACGCATTAAAAGCAAGTTCATCTTCATAATTTTTTTGTCCACTTATATCAGTTTGAATACCAATATAATGAGTAATGACCCCATCATCATTAGGTACTGGTGATAAAAATAAACTATTCCAAAAGCCACTGCCATCTTTACGGTAATTCCTCAGTACTACGCTAACTTCCTGTTCTGCCGCGATGGCATTACGAATTTGCTTAGTAACCATCTCGTCCCGCTCTTTACCTTGTAGGAAGCGACAGTTTTTACCTTCAACCTCTGCTTGGCTATAGCCCGTGAGTTTCTCGAATCCATAATTAACATAGCTTATAGGCATATCTTTTTGGGTAATATTACTGATGATGACCCCATTTGAGCTTGCATCAACCGCTCTTTTAAACAACTTAAGTTGTTTTTCTATTTTTAAGCGCTCAGTGATATCTTTAGCAATACCAATAACACCAACTACTTTGCCATTAACCCAGGTGGGGATTATTGTTATGTTTAATTCGTGTTGCGAGCCTTTACTACTTACTATACTCGCTTCAAAGCTTTCCGAATTACCAGTTAAAGCATTCTTAAAGTATTTCGTAACCCGAGATAGATGTTCTTCAACAATAACATCAGCAAAGTGAATGTGTTGTAAATCAGTTAACGGCCACTGTAATAATTCACAGCCTGATCTGTTCATTGCTGTAAAACAACCTTGCTGGTCTAAAATATAAACCGGATCAGGATTAAACTGATACAACGAGCGAAAGCGTTGCTCGCTTTCTGACAATAAACGCTTTTGCTCTGTACGCTCTATTGCATTAGCAGCATAGCGGCAGCAACTGCTTAATAACTCCAGCTCTTCCGAATTCGGCGCTCTACTCTCTTTGCAGTAAAGCGCAAATGTGCCTAGTATATTATGTTCTTTTGTTACCATTGGTAATGACCAACAGGCCAATAGTTGTTCAGTTAAAACAGCCTCTGCGTAACCCTGCCAACTTTTATCACTGCTAATATCTTTTGTAATTACTAACTTAGTATTAAAAGCTGCTGTACCACATGAAACCACATTATCATCTATATCGATATTAGCTAACGCTGAATGATATTGCTTACTAAATGAGGGCGCTGAGGCAATCTTTAGTTTCTGACCAACTTTGAGCATCACACATGCCTTAACCGCCGGATAATGAATTTCCGCCATTAAGCATATTCTCTTTAATATTTCGTCAAGTGGGGCATCGACCGAAATCAGGTGTAAAATTTGCTGCTGCGCTTTTTGATAGCTTTCTGCTTTAATTAATTCACTGATATCTCTCCCTGCGGCATACAATGTTTGCATGCTAGCCACATATTGTGCTGACCACATTAAATGCACCTCATCACCACTTTTGCGAATATACCGATTCCGAAATTGCTTAGTATGTTGCCCTTCAATGATGTTTTGAGCTTCATGCTCAGTGGCTTGATGATCACCTGGATGCACAAAATCCATAAACATCCTGCCATTAAGTTCCTCTGCGGTATAACCTAATATTGTATAACTGGAATGACTGGCCTCTAAAATCCTTCCATCCCCATCAACAATAAGTAATAGATCGGCTGAATTTTCCATAAACTTCATATGATGTGTTTTCAATTTTTTTTGTAAACTAAGGCTTTTGCGGAGTTTTCGGTTTCCGGAAATTAAACGCGTCTTATGCATATGAATTTGTTGCTGATACTGTTGAGATAGCAATGCTAAAAAGCAAGCTAACCATCCAGCAATTAATATCAATCCTGCTTCCTGCTGGACATAGTTAGGTCGAATATCAAAATCTTGATACAAAGATAACTGCCATCTCATTTCACTTTGCGAATTGTGAAGGTTGTTCTTACTTAATAAAAAGTATTGTCGCGTAGATTCAAGCTGACTTACTAAAAGTTTTTGACTATTTTCATGGGCTAAAGTGACGGCATAACCTCTGGGTACAATTAGAGGAATTATTGACTGCATCAGTTGTTTGAAGTTTATTCCTGCAACTATGACAGATAACTCATGCGTGTTAGGCTCACGTAGTCGTAGAGTAAAGAAGGTATGATCTATTCGATTGTCATAATAAAAATAAGCGTTTTCGTCATTCTCGTTATCACGTTGTTCTGGCCACAAAATTGATTTAGTAGCAACATAGTCGTCGTACCATTTTTTAATAGCTATAGTTTGTGCTGCGGAGTAGTGCAAATTTCCTGAACTGTTTAAAATAGAAATATAGTCAAGATAGCTAAAATCACGTAAGTAGGTCTTAAAATCTAAATTCAACTGTTTTGGAGGGTAAATAAAATCACTTCCAGTAATACGATCGCTTAACCTTTGCATCAAGCTTTTCTGTTCTTTTATAGTTTGTTCTGTTTGTTGCTGAATTTTTGATAAAGTTTCCTTGGCTACTTTTCCATTAGCATCTTCTATTTGATGCATAAAATCTAACCACAGCAAAAATGTGAAAGTTGCAAGTAGTAGTACAAGCCAACTGCCTAAACTACGACTATGAGCTTTAATATCAAAGAGAGAAGCCATTGGTATAGTCAACCCAGCAGCAGCACTAAAAAGGAGAAAAATAGAAGTGTTTGAGGATTCATAAGGAGTTGTACTAAATTGCAAACTACCTAAAGAGCCAGAGTTAACAGAGAATAAAGATATGACTACAACTACCAGAATACTAAAACTGATCACACTGCACTTTCTAAAAAAAGGACTTTGCTTTTTATAGGCACTAAGCAAACCAATTAAGACCAGAACCCAACAGAAGAACTGTAGCCAAGGCATGGTAAAGTTTGAAATTAATTTATTTGTATAACTAAGTGCGCTAATAAACAATATAGTAGCCATAATACCAAGGCTAAACGTAAAGAGGATATTTCTTTTTTGTACAATAGAAATCAGTGACACAGCAGTTAAGGCTAGTAAGAGCATAGTATTGATAGGTAAGGAGGTGCTAAAACCACTGTCACTAAGGTGCTGAAACTTCTTAACCCCTAGAAATGGAATGCTGACAAATAAAAAAGTCAAGCTAGTCCAAAATAAACTATACTTTAATGAAGCATATTGCTCCTTTTTCAACCTAAATCTCATAAAATTCCAAATTAATATTTATAAAATACCCAACAAAATTCTGAACCTACCCTATTAAAACTATGCCAAAACTATTATTTTCAGACGCCTATCGATTTTACATATCTAAGGTAATAATTGCCATTGTTCAATTTTTATAAATTAACCGTTACTTCACATTCATTCACACGTCTCCACTTAGTTATTGGTGTTCTGAATCAGTAGTTTGGCTACCTCATTAAATGAGAAAACTAACTCATAGAGGTAAATCGTGGCAAAAAAACAAACGTAAATCCTATCTAGAAGATTTAAAGTGGAAGGCGCTAAAGCACTCAGAGAGCTAAGTATCTCCAAATCTCGGCTTTAATATTAGCAAAATGCTGATTTGAAAGAAGCATCCACGTCGGATAGAGAAAATAGTTAACTAACCAGAGTGCGCCTTTGAAGCGTCAGCTCGTAGGGTAGACAGCTTGTATTTGAATATATAAAAATTGATTACAGCAAAGTTGGCTACCTAGGGAATGAGAAGTCTGAACTACTAAATGTTGATTATCCAAATGTCCACTATAAACGGCTAAAATCAGGTTATAGTGCTATTAAATTAAAGGCTAGGTAACTTTAAATCTTAAAACTCTTGGATGGAGAGTATAAAGATTTAGTCACCGCCTCAGTTATATTTTATATACAACTTGATTCCGGCCATTATCTTTAGCACTGTATAGGCATTCATCAGCTCTGATAAGTGTATCTCTAGATACTTTATCGCTTGATTTTATAGGTGTCACACCAATAGACACAGTAACGGAAAGTTCAATCTCGTAGGAAATAAATACATAGTCACTTATTTTCTCTCTAAGCCTCTGCATTGCTGCTACCGAATCATCGATTGGTGAGTCTTTTAACACAATTAAAATTTCCTCACCACCATATCTATATGCACTGTCTGTGTCTCGTAGTGATGATTGTATAATATCTGCTATAGATTCAAGAATTTCATCTCCAACAGCATGCCCATACTCATCATTAATTAGTTTAAAATGATCTATATCGATAAGTGATAAGCTAGTAATTATAGATTGTTCATTATTCAAATCTATGAGCTCGGTTAAATCTTTCTCCATTGCTGAGCGATTTAGCAAACCTGTGAGTTCATCCAAATATGTCAAATTATTAGAAATTTCTTTTCTAAAGGTTTCTATACTCCTATCGAGTCTTTTCATTAATGTGATTAAATGACGATAACTATTTTTTTTGATATCGTTGCACTGTAATTCATCCAAAGTGTACCTTACATAATCCAGTAGATTTGAAAGATTTCTCTGAATATTAACTAACCTTTGATGATGAGCGACTTGAGTATTTGAAAGATCTAGTGCGCTACTAAAATCCAGCTTATGTAAAAGAAGGTTATAATCATTTTTTATCCGACAACGTGAGTCGTTATATTGCAACATATAAAATAAATTAAGCCTGCCATCGTGATGTTTAACTAAGGCTTCCCCTAAATTTACATAAAAAAGCTGCACGTCATGTATATTCAATTCATCAAACATTGCTTTCAATTATTATTATCTCAAAAAAGGCTATCAACTGTGTAACACTTATTAGTGCTTCACATTAAACTTACAAAAGTGGCTATAAACACCTAATAGTCACTTGTTTATATTATCAACGAAAAAGAGCCGAGTAGGAAACTATTTGTATATTTTTATAATACATATCAAAGGGAAAATAATTGGAGTCTAGCCGGTATTTTATGATTAAAGCGGACATACCCTGGAGTGGTTTAATCGCGGCGAGAGTAAAAGTTGTTCTTCAAAGGTTAATTGCTACTACTAAGAACCCTACGCGCTACGTTATAGTCTATTTGTTGGAAGTAACACTCAATACAGAGTATACATGCCTGAAGATAGCGTAAAGATCTGCAAATTAACCTTGAAAACAAACAAACCACGCAGCCCCTTCATAATAACTTAAATTCAGAAGCTTTTTGATGGCGCTTAACTAGGAAATTGCAATAAAAACACATTTAAGTCCTGTTCAGTCACTTGAGTAGTCTGTGTTAATCTTTAATTTTGTTATTTTCTATATAGTCTATGAGGCTATGTATAGGTAGTGGCTTGGAGAAAAAATACCCCTGAACCTTAATACCTTCGAATTTAGATAAGTGCTTAATTAACCCTTCACCTTCAACACCCTCAACTATTACGCTTTTATCTAGATCGTAGCAAAACCTAATAATAGTATCTAACAGCTTTTGCTCTTTAGTATTTAATAAGTGTGCGCCTATTGTAAATTCGCGATCGAGTTTAATTATATTTGCTGGCTGATGTGTCAGATAGGATAGGCTTGAGTAGCCGGTTCCAAAGTCATCTATTGCAACATTGAGCCCATAATCAACCAATTCAATAAGTTTGCTTACAATAACCCCCCGTTCTTGAAAGTACGATTCAGTAACTTCTACCGTAAAGTTTTCAAGAGTAATGTTATTTTCAGTTAATAATGAAAGCAAATTACTTGCAAAGTCATTTTTAATTATTTGTTTCGTCGAAAAGTTAACTGCAACAGTTATATTTTGTAGTTGGGGATATTTTTTTATATCTTCGATCACTTTTTTAAGGACCTGCTCGCCGACTTGAGTTATTTGACCTGTAGTTTCAGCAATGGGTATAAATTTAGCTGGTGAAACCCACTCATTACCGTTTGACCATCTAACTAGTGCTTCAACTCCGGTGATCTTACTATCATTTAAGCAATGCACTGGTTGGTAAAATACTTCTAATACATCGTTCTTAAGTGCATTTTGTAAGTCATTTCTGATAGTAACGGTTTCATTATACTTATCTTCCATAGACTGTTGGTAGAAATGAAATTGATTACCACCAAGCTCTTTCGCTTTTTCAAGAGCAACATTCGCTTGCTGAAGATTTAACCGAAGATTAAATGAATCAAGGTGTCTGTAGGTTGCAGCTCCAGCGCTGACTGAAAGGTTAATTTCATTATCATCAATAATGTGAGCTTCAGTAAGCTCGACAATTAGAGACTTTATTTTTTGTTCTAATGACTCTGGGGAAATATCAAAAAAATATAAAACGAAGCTATCACTCGCCCCTCTAGCAATCAACGCTATATTATTAGTGCTTTCGCGTATTCTTAAGGATACATTATTTATAAGTTCATCGCAGATTTTATACCCTAAAGAAATGTAAATCGCTTCAAAGAAATCTACTTTCAAAATAACGGTTGAAAAATTATTAAAATGCTTTTCAGAAGTGACCTTGATAAACTCGTCTTCTAAAGCTGTTAATTTGAGTAACCCCGTGAGCTCGTCATGCTTTGCTCTAAACTGAATAACCCTAGAGGAGTCTGCTACTTGAACAAAAATAAATATAAAAATAGAAGTGAGCCAAAGTATTGACTGATCAATTATTGTGTCAGTATGTATAGAGTCATAATCATTAATAAAACTATAAACCTCATGCTCAACTAGATCCATGACATTGATTTTCTGTGTGATAAAGTGATTATAACCATTAATTAGTTCACTTAAGTCTGTTTTATTTTCATTATTATAATCCACTGAAAAATATACACTTTTTGTCAATTCTAAATAAGTATCGTATCGACTTAAATAGTGTAAATAGTCTTTATCTAGCAATAAATTAATATCCAGCAAATTTAATATGTAGTATTTATTTTTTGTCGCTAATTCAACAGTGGCTAACAGCATAAGAGTGGGGGCTGCTGAGTTTAGGGTGAGTGAATTTGCTGCAAACTGAATGTCATCAAGATCTCGCGTCAACCATGCTTTTATTATTGGTTTTTCTAGCATACCGTTTAAGTAGAAATGTCTTGAAAAAGTATTCCCTGAAACGAAGTTAAGTTCGCTATCAAGAACTAATACCCCCTTAATAATATTGTAATCGTTGGTATAGGTTTTTTGGTCTATATCTAGAAGGCGCTTGAAATCATCAAAACTCTCATTGTTAACTCGTGCTTTGATTCTGGAAAGGGCTTTTATTTGTGCTTCAATAGATTTATTTATCATTGTTTCTATCAAATTAATCTTCGCCCTCGCATTAGCCTCTTCAGCTTTTACCACACTTAATGAAGCTTGATGCCAAACGGCTGTTCCAATAGAGACTGCAATGAATACAACTAACTTTATTCTCTTCATTTCGATAATTTGGACATTTTTGTGAAAAGCTTTCACAAAAATTGCAGCAAAAAGCGTAAACAAGAAAACAGCAGATAAAGAAAAAGTAAATGGATTCGAGTCAATCAAGCCAATATGAAAGTTTTGCAGCATATGAAACCAAACGGAAACCTGCATTAAAAGGAAGCACAAGAAGCAAGCTGCAACTATTAAAACTTTGTACTTTTTTGTTATTACGTTTAGGCTCACCCTTTTTATCAGTATGAGTACTGCCATAATCAATAGCGAGTTTAGTGCTGTTTTAAGGCCAATAACGTGCATCAGCTCATATTTATAAAATAGGAGCTCGATTATACCTAAAACGAAAATAATGAAATGAAAATAAATGATAGCACTATAGAAAATACTCGCCGCGCTATTTGTTACTTTAAAGTGCATATAATGTGAATCGATTTATCAAGCTACGTTTCTTGCAGTGTAAAAGGGTTAGTAAATTAATACAATGCATAATAATATTTAACTAGTAACTAAATTACACTACCAACAACAAGATAATAACACCACCGACACCGCGTCATGCTTTGTGTGATTTTATAACGCCATAAACGTTGGCGGTACTTCAAGCTTGTATAGTGACTCCCTAGTCTGAGTGAAACATCCATCAACTTGATCTGCCTCTACTTTCGTAGTTAGCTCAAGCGCTTTTAGCGTTAAGTTAGAATCCGGTGACAATGACATGGCCCAACCCACAACTTTGCGTGCAAATAAATCAATAACAACCGCTAAATAATACCAGCGATTGCTTGTCAAAATATATGTTACATCAGCGCACCATGTCCTATTCAGCTCAACCTATCAAACTACCTATCAAACTACCTATCAAACTACCTATCAAACAAATCTAGGATTTAAAGGTATTCATTACCAGCACGTTTATATTGATATTGTGGTACTTGGCAGCTCCTAACTTTAGTTTAACTATCAGTTTAGCGGCGCAATAACGGCTTAATTCAAAATAGTTATTCGTTGCGATTGTCGTTGCCCTAGCTGAACCGTCTCTCATTCTATGTGTGGCTTTAACTTCAGTTTCTAACCTTACTTGCTCTGGTGTCGGTGCTGTATCCCGTATAGGCCAATATTTTTAGTTGCTACGATACACATTGAATACACGAAACTGTACGCTAATCGGATAATGCTTTCGTTGATTTAATTTCTCAATTAAAGAGAGTTATTCAAGGAGTCGGACATCACGTGAGCGGTAGCCTTTTTTGAAATGTAATTTAAGATATGCGTCATTGTAAGACATAAAGTTAAGATGAGTACCCCAAGCACAAGTGAAAGTGTAAGCTCATTCGCATTTAGAAGTGCATTTCTAAATAAATACCACATTACGTATGCTAAAAACCCCACCCCCCCAGCTAAACCTACTATTTTTAAGCGCCATTTTGAGCTAGATTTGACTGAGTTATAGCGTTGCATTTTTTATCTCCCTGCTATTATTGTTAATTATTTCAAAGTAAGGGCTTTACTATAAATGCTAGAATATTAATTTGGCCTTGTAAATGCTTTTGAAGTTATAGAGTGATTGACTTCATATCACGTATTTAAGGAATAGAATCAAGTATAGAGAGCTTTACCCCAACTCTAATCACAAGGCTTCATAATCAATTCTTATAATATAAGGAGAAAACACGGGCTCATAAATACATCTCGTTTCTAAAATCAATTATATATTTAAGTGTAAAACTTTGTTATTTAATAACTTTAAAATTATTTATCAATTACTTCATCATAAAAATTTTCATCATTTCTATACAAATAAATTTCCGTTGTTGAAATGTTCGTCATGTATAGTATAAAGCCTATATCTATGGCCACTGCGATGTATATTAGGTGCGCTAATTTGATAAAGCTCTAGTTAATTTAGTTTCTCGATTAAAAAGAATTGATCAGGGAGTTTTTTACTAGCGTTGAGATATTTCAATCTTATATTTTGTCTTTAGAGCTTCCCAATTTTAAAGAGCCCTTATTAGTCTTACTGGTTTTATTGATAAACCTAAAACCGACATACTCTTTCCAACCGTTATCAAATGGTTTATTAATACTTTGAGCGCTTCATAAACTATGTTTTGTGTATTAGTTCATTAGTTCATTAGTTCAACAAATTATCAATTCTTTTCTTCCAATAGCTCAATGAGCTTACGCTTTCCTTCGTCATCAAGCTTTTCGATTAAACATGCCAAAGTTGCGCTTTCTTCTGATTCACAAAAAAAGTAATTTACGGGAACATTTAGTTCGGTTGCTAGCTTTTTTAAAGTAGCTAAGTCGGGCATGTGGCGACCTGTTTCGTAATGGTTCATTCTGCCACTGGCTGAACTTGGATCCATCCCCATTTTAATACCTAACTCTTTTTGGCTTATTTTCATTCGCTTTCGAGCCTCTTTAAGACGCTCTGTAAAAAAGGATTTAACCTGCACCGTTGCTTCATCTTGGTAACTCTCACATTTAAATGATTGTCTAGTTTTTACATGAGCATGTATACTTAGGAATCCTAAGTTTATGGTGAGTGGTAAGGTTTAGCAATGAGTAAAAAAGCGAATATGAATGTATTTTTACATTTTCTTTTGGTAATCAAACAGATGAATAATTTCACAGTGACGCAAGCGAAAGAGGCTTTATTGCGTGAACAATCTGAGTTTACTGATGCAGTAGAAACCCGAAAGTTTGTATATCGCCAATTAACTCGCAATGTTGCAAATGGACTCTTAAGACGAACCAACAAATTAAACAAGGGAGCTAAGGAGGTTATATATTCAACAACAGAGCTTTTTTCAAGTTTAGAGATCGTCCCTACTTCAAGGCGAGGCAAAGTAAAACAAATAGATACTGCAAATATTGGCGCTCCTGATATTTCGGCCGAAACAGTTAAAGTTATTGAGTACCAAGAAGAACTTAAAAAAGATTTATTAACATACGAAATTGATTTAAATACTGTACTTGAAGAAGCTAAAGAGTATCAGCGCCTTTCTGCACGCTACCCTAAGCTGCAAGAAAAGTTGCAACTGCATCACACTCAAGCTAAGGAAAAGTCGATTAAATTACTTGGCAAAATAAATGCTTTGCAGACTTTATTGGGCTTAAATTCAAGGGGTAATAAAATAACAGAAAAACAACCATGTTAAGGGGTTGGCAAACAGCCTGCTTATCGGCAGTTAAAAAGCACCACTCTCAAAGCCATAAGCACTTTTTTTGTTTAGCTACACCTGGGGCCGGTAAAACTGTATTGGCGGCAGAAGTTGCAGCATACTTATTTGAAACTAAGCAAATAGACTTTGTGATTTGCTTTTCACCCTCTAGTGAGGTTGCAAATGGCATTAGAAAGACGTTTGCTAAACGGTTAAATTGTAATTTTGACGGTGTTATTGGCTCAGTTGGTTGTTCGTATACTTATCAAAATATGCGCTTTTTTAATGACGACTATTGGAAGTTATTAAAGAACAACCGTGTGTTAGTGGTGTTTGATGAAATACACCACTGTGCTGGTTCAAGCATTGAGGATGCCAATGTATGGGGGCAAGATATTGTTAAAAATATTCAACAGCAAGCCGCTTTCACGTTAGCTTTAACAGGCACACCTTGGCGCTCCGACCTTTTACCTATAGCGCTGGCAACTTATACCAACCCTGATAATAAAATTCAGTGTAATTACACATACTCACTGCAACAGGCGGTAAATGATGGCGTATGCCGTAACCCTAAAATTGTTTTAATTGATAATGAAGAAATTTCGGTAACAACAGCAAAACAGGAAACTAAAACTTATCACTCATTAAAGTCTTTGCTAAAAGATCCATCGATTTCCTACCAAGACTTGATTAAGCACGAAGCTGTGATTAATTACATTGTTGCTCAAGGGGTAAGTAAACTTGCCACTATTAGGCATCAGAATAGCAATGCCGCAGGGTTAATTGTGGCCTCTTCTGTTGAGCATGCAGAGCAGATAGTGACTGTACTCACTGACCTTTTTCATCAATCAGCAACCATAGTTACTTACAAAGAAAGTGATGCTGGCGATAGAATTAACCATTTTCGCTTTAGCAACACGCAATGGATTGTAAGCGTTGGAATGGTGTCGGAAGGTACTGACATACCTAGGCTGCAAGTGTGTTGCCATTTAAGCAGAGTTAAAACTGAGCTTTATTTCAGGCAAGTTTTGGGACGAATATTAAGAGTAAATAGTTCCCCAAACCAAGAAGCTTGGCTATTCACCCTCGCCGAAGAAACACTAACCACCTTTGCAAATAGAATTGACCAAGAGCTACCCGACACTTGCATATTGATAAGAAATAACGCCATAGCTAATGAGTATCTTGGAACAGAGAACCATAAAAAGACATACTCCAATAGATGCGGTAGTCAGCCAGTTGATGAAATTGATGATTTATTATTTTCATGGGGATCAAACGAATCAAGTCAGCTGAAAACGGAGCTTCAAGAAGCAAGCTTTTTACAGGCCTTTGGTGGGTTTAGAGAGCGGGTAATAGAGACATTTTTAGCAGGATAATTTGAAATAATTCATATCAGACCATAGAGTTTTAATGATTAGGCTTAGGTTTCATCTGACAAGTCGCTATGAGCGTAAAGCGGATGATCGCTCTAGCTCGCTTTTGGACAAAAACGAGTTAGAGCCGAAGGTCGGCTCTGTGCCATTTGCAGACATTAGCAACGCCTGAGCTCAGGTGCATTTGAGACAACGCCTGCTTTTGCGTTAGCAAAAAAGTGGGTGGCGGATCAAATGTCATCTGCAGAGACTTTTTAGGCAGCGTTCACCGTATTCTAGGAACGAGCGTTTACGAGGCACGTGCCGAACTGGCCTTTATGACTTTTGTAAACAACAAAAAAATATTTGGATCAAACTTCGTGTCCACTTCATGCTTCAAGATATTCATAGTTTCAAGGTGCGATTTAGCCATGCGGTATGGCCTGCTAGTCGTCAGTGCATCATACGCATCAATGATCGAAAGTATTCGACTACTCAGGGGAATATCGGCACCAGCCAGTCCGTCTGGGTATCCGCTTCCATCAAATGCTTCATGATGATGTCTGACAATAGACGCGACCTCGTCTCTGTTTGTCAGGAATGTCTCACTAATTATTCTCTCACCGATAACCGAGTGAGCCTTTATCTCTTCCCTTTCATCAGGTGTGAGCTTTCCAGGCTTCGAGAGAACAGTATCACGAACTCCAATCTTACCCACGTCGTGTAATTGACTGGCAATACGCAAGTCATCTAATGAGGGGGCACTCAAATCGGCCGCACGCCCCACTTCCAACGCAAGCGCACAGACGCGGTCACAATGGCCTCTAGTATACGCATCGCGCGCGCACAATGCCGTAATGAGTGATGGGTAAGCATTTTCTTGATCTGGTGCGAGGGCAAAAGCCATTGAATATCTCTCCTTGTTCAGCAACGCCTAACAATTTAATAGTGCGCTCATCACGCATATTTTTGCTGACTTCAAGCTCATCTATCCACATTCCAACAAATAACCGAGGGTATTTCAAGATTTTAAATAAATTTAAATGTAGGATATACGCGTTGCTCGTTTGCTTGACTATATGAATAAACGACACAACTTTATCTATTAATTAGCCCTAAATTTAGCCTATCTCAATGACCGGTTATCGCTCTTTTGAGGCATTCGCCTAAACACGTTTTGGGGCAGAAA
>NZ_AUTO01000071.1:0-1201 GCF_000498055.1 Pseudoalteromonas sp. TB51 | reverse complement strand
CCCCGCCATTATATTGCCCAGTACTTGCCCGCGTTTTTCATCTGAGGATAAATGCGCAGCAAGCGGTATTAATACTTGCACCGATACAGAGCTCGCCCCCACCAATAAGCATAATAGCAACATTACACTTGGGCTTTGCGCCAAGCCTGCGCCTATTAAACTTAAAAATGTTATGGCTAAGGTAATGAGCATTAAGCGTTTGTTTTCGACTAAATCAGCCAATGGCACTAAAAAAAACAGCCCCATTGCATAGCCAATTTGTGTAAGCGACACAATAAAACTGGCGCTGTGCGCACTTAAACCCACATCGGGCGCTAATAACTCAATAATAGGTTGGGCATAATAAATATTTGCCACAATAAGGCCACAGCACAGAGCAATAATGCTCACTAAGGTATTACTTATTTGCACTGGCTGTGCACGTGATTGGTTCATAAATAACTCTAATTTATAAATAATAAAACCCACTGCATATAAATGCAGTGGGTAGCCATGGTAAATGTAAGTTACTTAATAGGTGAAGGCTGCCCATGTGGGCTAGATCGCAAGTACTGCTTAGGCGCATTAACGGTTGCGCCAAGTTGCGCTGCAGCATGCCAAGGCCAATGCGGGTTATACAAAATACCTCGCGCTAGTGCTACGCCATCGGCTTNCTGCTCGCTAATAATATCTTCGGCTTGTTGTGGCTCAGTGATTAAACCTACGGCTATTACCGGCATACTTACGACCTCTTTAATAGCAGTTGCAAATGGTACCTGAAAGTTAGGTTTAACCGGTATTTGTTGCTCTGGGCTTAGCCCTGCTGTACTTACGTGAATAAAATCGCAGCCAAGCTTGTCTAATGCTTTAGCAAGCTCAATAGATTGTGCTAAATCCCAGCCACCTTCTACCCAATCAGTCGCAGAGATACGAATGCCTACCGGTTTATGGCTTGCAAATTCAGCTCTTAGTGCTTTAAACACCTCAAGCACAAGGCGCATACGGTTTTGCAAACTGCCCCCGTATTCATCATCACGCTTGTTTGAAAGAGGCGATAAAAACTGGTGTAACAAATAACCATGCGCACCATGTAGCTCAATTAAATCAAGCCCTAGCTCATCAGCGCGTTTTGCTGCGCTTACAAAATCGTTTATTAGCTGAGTTATATCCGCTTTTGTCATAGCCTTTGGCTGGTAGGCGTTGTCATCGTAGGCAATGGCTG
>NZ_AUTO01000070.1:0-6113 GCF_000498055.1 Pseudoalteromonas sp. TB51 | reverse complement strand
CCAGCCGTTGTCTTCGCTAGGTGCAATTGCACCACCGCCATCCCATGGTTTTTCAGTAGATGCTTTTCGCCCTGCATGCGCAAGCTGAACGCCAATAGGCATAGGGCTGTATTGCCTAAGCGCTTTTAAGCTTTTGCCCAGTGCTTGCTGGGTTTCGTTATTCCAAAGCCCTAAATCGGCGTAACTAATGCGCCCCTCTGGGCTTACCGCGGTGGCCTCTAATATTAATAACCCTGCACCACTTAAGCTCAATTGCCCTAAATGAATAGTGTGCCAATCACTAGCAGACCCCTGATTTGCTGAGTACTGGCACATAGGCGCAATAATAATGCGGTTGTCTAAAGTGAGTTCACCGAGCTTTAAAGGTGAGAATAATTGGCTCATAAATATTCCTTAAATACGCGTACTTTAGTACGAAATGCTATAGCTTACGGTATGAAGGGTTAATGGGGATCAAACTTCACTTTTATAGTGTCAAAACGAGAATAAATACCGTTGAGCAAAACATTCAACAGGGTCTTATAGGTTTTTTAACCGTATTAATACATTCAGGTAATTAACTAATATGAATGGCTATTTACATTTGCTCAACGAGTAAAATATGATTCCTTGTACCTTAATTAGCCAATCACTTGGATGTTATACATATTTATATAATTTTTTGTTGTGCAACTAGCTATATTTATTCCAAAAAAGTGAATTAAAATTCAATTTTAATATTCCCACCACTTTAACTCCCTGATAAACTGATTAACTTATATTAACTGGTGTTAAATTTTGAATCTGGGGATCATTTTTTATGTTTAAACCAAGCTTGCTAACCTTGGCTGTTTCGAGCGCTGTATCTGGCGCATTTTTATTTTCTAACTCGGCTGTGGCACAACAAGAAACCACCGCTAAAAACAAATCACTCGAAGTAATCGAAGTTACAGCAACAAGACGCAGCGGATCGGTACAAAATGCACCGCTAAACATTACCGCACTTGATGCCGATGTAATGAAAGATCAAAACATTGGCGAACTAGCCGATGTAGCGCGTTGGGTACCTGGTTTAACAATTACCGATCAAGGTGGTCGCTCAGGCTCACCAATTATAGTTCGTGGTTTAAACACTAACTCGTCGGGTCCATCATCAGACGGCGGCACCGTAGCCACATACGTTAACGAAATTCCAGTGTCAGTTGATATGCGTTTAGTTGACATAGAGCGTGTAGAAGTACTTATTGGGCCACAAGGCACATTATATGGTGCTGGTACTTTAGGCGGCGCAATTCGTTACATGCTTAAAGAGCCAGAGCTTGATTTTACAACGGTAGAAATATTTGGTGATATGTTTCAAACTCAAGAAAGTGACTCGTTAGGCGGCGAAGGCGGCTTTATAGTAAACTTGCCACTTATCGAAGATGAACTTGCAGTACGTGCAAGCTTAAACGTATACGAAGACCCAGGCTTTATTGATTATGCTTACACAGTGCGTGAGCCAGGTGTATCGCTACCGGACCCTGATTGGAGCAACGCCGACGAAGTAAACAACAATATTAAAAATGTTGAAGATGCTAACGGCGAAACAACTACCACAGGCCGTATTTCTGTACGTTGGAAACCAAGCGAAACATTTGAAGGGACACTTAATTACTTTTACCAAAACCAAGACAGCGAAGGCCGTTCAATTGTTCATTACAACAGCCTAAACGATGATAACGGTTTAAGCGATATTGTAGGTAAATACGAGTCGGCTTATCGTTATGAAGAGCCGCGCGAAAAAGAAGATCAACTACTAAGCCTTGAGCTAAAAGCCGACCTAGGTTTTGCAGAGCTTGTATCGGCAACCGGTATTTCAAGCTTTGATGCCGACGGCCAACGTGACCAAACCGATTTACTTATCCGCCTAGATTACGGTTATGAAGAGTTCCCTGCGTTTTCATCATACACACGTGAAATTGACGAAGAAGATACCTTCACGCAAGAGCTTCGTTTAGTATCGCAAAGCGACAGCGACCTAAATTGGATTGTAGGCGCGTTTTACAACAAAATAGAAACAGACGCCTCAAGTAAAGAATTTACCCCAGGCTTTGGTGATTATGCCGTAGAAAACTTTGGCGCATCGCAATCTCGTCCAGATCAACTTGAGTACTTTTCTGTAGACCGTACAGAAATTACAGAGTCGGCTTTGTTTGGTGAAGTAGGTTACCAAGTAACAGAAAAACTAGATGTGACCATTGGTATGCGTTTGTACCAGTACGACGTTGAATCAGAATCTGCTGTCGACTTCCCGCTATTTAATACCCTATTTGATGGCGCAGCACCTGATGCGATCTCATTAAATTTTGAAAAAAATGAAGCAGACGACAACGGCAGCCTATTTAAATTTAACGCTAAATACCAGTTCACTCCATCAGTAATGGGTTATGCAACGGTAAGTGAAGGCTTTAGAATTGGTGGCTCAAATGGTTTAGCACCGTGTCCTGATCCATTACCAGCTAACCAAGCCGGTTGTGGTAGCCCAGAAGAAATGCTTTACGATGCCGATACCACAACAAACTACGAGTTAGGCCTTAAAAGCACCTGGTTTAGAAGCCAATTACACTTTAACGCCGCTTTATTTAATGTAGATTGGGAAGATGCGCAAATTGCAGGCGCAACAGATGTAGGCCAATTACCGTACTTATCTAATGCAGGCTCTGCCAACGCAAAAGGTATTGAGCTATCTACCCGTGCTATTTTATCTGACTCGTTTACCGTGTACGCAACATACGCATACACTAAAGCAGAGCTAACCTCAGACGCCCCATTTTTATTTAATGCCGATGGCACCGATGGCGCAGAAGACGGCGACCGCTTACCGGGCTCGCCAGAGCATCAGTTCTCAATGGGTGTAAACTATCAAACAGATGTATTTAGCGATAAAACCCTTGATATTAACTACGGTTTAACCGCACAAAGCGATGTAATCACAAGAGTAGGCCTGCACGACAACGGTGAAACCCTGCCAGGTTATAGCTTAAGTAATATTTCTGCTAAGTTAACAGCCGATGAGTGGTCAACAACTCTTTATGTTGATAACCTATTCAACAAATATGCATTTACATCAGTACGTCGCTCAGATGCAGACATAACATCAGCAAATGGCGCCGACATACAACGTAACTACGGCCACTATATTAATCGCCCGCTTACGGTAGGCGTTAAATTTAACTACAAATTTGAAATATAATTTATAGTCACTTTTAAACAATGTTATAAGGCTCAAATTTATTTGAGCCTTTTTTCTTTATTAACACATAAATAAAACAAACATCATGCAGCCAAACTTAAAGCACCTCCATCTAAGCGCCATTGAGTATTTAAACCAAGGTAATATACAACGTGCCCATAAAGCCCTCGTTGAATTAGTGACTCAAAAAAGCGACTTTGCCGATGGCTACTTTTTACTGGCCATGGTTAATTTACGCGTAGGGCAAATTCACAAAGCCATAAAGCTAATAGAAAAAGCCCTTAGCCTTGGCAAAAGCATTGAATACACCGCGCAGCTTGCAAAGTGTTACGCATTAACAGGTGAGCTTACCAAAGCCAAAAACACCGCTTTAGCGATACCCGTTGAGCAAATAAAAAAGAGTCTTGATGCAGATACCCTAGGTGTAGCGCTTACACAAGCAGGCCTGCACAAAGAGGCACTAAACTACTTTAACTGCGCTATTGAGCTGGCTAACCATGCAAATAAACCGCAACCACACTTTTATTATAATTTAGGGGTAAGCGCTAAATTTTTAGGCCAATTTGAACAAGCCAAAAATGCCTTTGAAAGCGCCATTGCGCTAAACCCACTTCACCATTCAAGCCACTTTGCATTAAGTGATTTAACCAAAGCGACGCAGCAAACTAACCATATTGAACGCTTAAAAAACGTGTTTAAGCAAGTAACACACCCCGATGCAAAATTACACATTGGCCACGCACTTGCAAAAGAGTACCAAGACATAGGCAAGTTTGATGATGCGTTTAACAGCCTAGAGCAAGGAAAAGCCACTAAACGCGCTATGCAGCCTTTTGATCATAAAAGCTCAACCGCATTATTTGAACACATTAAACATTTAAGTGAGCAGCATAAACACGCGCTAACACACGGCAGCCCAACGCAAGAGCCTATTTTTGTATTAGGTATGCCCCGCTCTGGCACCACATTGGTTGAGCGTATTTTATCGAGCCACAGCGACGTACAATCAGCCGGTGAATTACAAGACTTTGGCCTAAGCGTTAAAAAATTAAGCCAAACTCAAACACCGCACGTACTCGATACTCAAACACTCACTAAGGCATATGAGCTTGATTTTAATCAGCTTGGGACAACGTATTTAAATGCCACTCGCGTAACCACCGGTAGCCATAAACATTTTATAGATAAACTCCCGTTTAACTTTTTTTATATCGACTTAATAACCAAAGCCCTGCCAAACGCTAAAATTATTTGCATGCTGCGCGACCCTATGGATACCTGCATTGGTAACTACCGCCAGCTATTTACAATAAACAACCCCTACTACGCGTACTCGCTCGATTTACTCGACACTGCCAAATTTTACAGCCGCTTTTACAAACTCATGCAGCACTTTAGCGCCCTGCACAGCAATATAAAATTAGTAAAATACGAAGAACTAGTCGCCCAGCCCGAGCAGCAAATAAAAGAGCTAGTTAGCTTTTGTAATTTAGAGTGGCAAGCACAGTGTATAGACTTTCACTTAAACACCGCTCCGGTGTCTACAGCCAGTAAAGTTCAGGTACGCCAACCACTTAACAACAAAGCAATTGGGCGTTGGAAGGCATTTAAGCCCCATACTAATGCAGCAGTGGAGTACCTTTTAAGCCAAGGTATTAGTGTTGAATGAGCGTTTTATTTTGAGCAGGGCAGAATCCAAATAAGTGACTTGTGTAAGTGTAGGTCGGATAAGCGAAGCGCCATCCGACACAGTAAAATACCTTGCCAATTATTATCACATTTTATGTTGTCGAGTGGCTGAAGAGTGCCATGAGCGGACCTTCACACGAAACTCGTTTCTGCCCCAAAACGTGTTTAGGCGAATGCCTCAAAAGAGCGATAACCGGTCATTGAGATAGGCTAAATTTAGGGCTAATTAATAGATAAAGTTGTGTCGTTTATTCATATAGTCAAGCAAACGAGCAACGCGTATATCCTACATTTAAATTTATTTAAAATCTTGAAATACCCTCGGTTATTTGTTGGAATGTGGATAGATGAGCTTGAAGTCAGCAAAAATATGCGTGATGAGCGCACTATTAAATTGTTAGGCGTTGCTGAACAAGGAGAGATATTCAATGGCTTTTGCCCTCGCACCAGATCAAGAAAATGCTTACCCATCACTCATTACGGCATTGTGCGCGCGCGATGCGTATACTAGAGGCCATTGTGACCGCGTCTGTGCGCTTGCGTTGGAAGTGGGGCGTGCGGCCGATTTGAGTGCCCCCTCATTAGATGACTTGCGTATTGCCAGTCAATTACACGACGTGGGTAAGATTGGAGTTCGTGATACTGTTCTCTCGAAGCCTGGAAAGCTCACACCTGATGAAAGGGAAGAGATAAAGGCTCACTCGGTTATCGGTGAGAGAATAATTAGTGAGACATTCCTGACAAACAGAGACGAGGTCGCGTCTATTGTCAGACATCATCATGAAGCATTTGATGGAAGCGGATACCCAGACGGACTGGCTGGTGCCGATATTCCCCTGAGTAGTCGAATACTTTCGATCATTGATGCGTATGATGCACTGACGACTAGCAGGCCATACCGCATGGCTAAATCGCACCTTGAAACTATGAATATCTTGAAGCATGAAGTGGACACGAAGTTTGATCCAAATATTTTTTTGTTGTTTACAAAAGTCATAAAGGCCAGTTCGGCACGTGCCTCGTAAACGCTCGTTCCTAGAATACGGTGAACGCTGCCTAAAAAGTCTCTGCAGATGACATTTGATCCGCCACCCACTTTTTTGCTAACGCAAAAGCAGGCGTTGTCTCAAATGCACCTGAGCTCAGGCGTTGCTAATGTCTGCAAATGGCACAGAGCCGACCTTCGGCTCTAACTCGTTTTTGTCCAAAA
>NZ_AUTO01000069.1:0-15109 GCF_000498055.1 Pseudoalteromonas sp. TB51 | reverse complement strand
GCAGGGGGCGGCGCACGCTTAGATTATGGTTACTTTAAAGAGCTAGTTGAAGGCAAGCCGCGCTGGATGGGCTTTGCCGAAGAAGCTGTTCGCCAAGCTAAAGTAAACTTAGAGGCAATTGATGCACCAGCTGGCACAATGGAAGTTGTGTTAGGCAATGGCTGGCCTGGCGTGCTTTTACACGAAGCGGTAGGCCATGGCCTTGAAGGCGACTTTAACCGTAAAGGGGCTTCGGCATTTAGCGGTAAAGTGGGGCAAAAAGTAGCGTCTGAGCTGTGTACAGTAGTTGATGATGGCACCATGGCCGATCGCCGTGGTTCACTTAACGTTGACGATGAAGGCACACCTGCAGCTTATAACGTACTTATCGAAAACGGTATTTTAAAAGGTTACATGCAAGATAAGCTCAATGCGCGTTTAATGGGTGTAAACCCAACGGGTAATGCACGTCGTGAGTCGTATGCGCATTTACCTATGCCGCGTATGACCAACACCTACATGTTAGGGGGCGAGCATAGCCAAACCGATATTATAAGCTCAGTTAAAAAAGGGGTATTTGCACCAAACTTTGGTGGCGGCCAAGTAGATATTACTTCAGGTAAGTTTGTATTTAGCGCATCAGAGGCGTATTTAATTGAAAACGGTAAAATTACCCAGCCAATTAAAGGTGCAACACTGATTGGCAATGGCCCAGAGGTGATGCAGCATATTTCTATGGTAGGCAACGATTTAGCCCTTGATAAAGGCGTAGGTGTCTGCGGTAAAGATGGCCAAAGCGTTCCTGTCGGGGTAGGTCAACCAAGCCTTAAAATAGACCAACTTACAGTAGGTGGTACCGCATAAAACAATAAAGCGCGAAGCAATTCGCGCTTTATAGGTTACCAATGCGAGGTTTACGCCTCGCTTTGCTCTTCTTTGTTCTTCTTCGCCTGTTCGTACCACAAAGCCATAAAACACTCAGTTAATTTATGCTCTATTTCAAGTGCTTTGTTAGTTGGGCAAAATAGCGTAAAGCTTGCTTTAAACTCACCAAGCTCTGTAGTGCCAAAGTGAATAACCGGTGCCGGACCCGAAATTTTGGCATCGAGTTTACGCTCTATCATCGAATTATAACGTGTTGCTACATCGTGAAACTCTTCGCAGTATAGTTTTGCCTGATTGACTAATTCGTCATGAATAACATAAGGGTTAAAGCTCTCTCTGCGTATAATAGTAAAATGATGAGTAACAAAGCGCTTTACATAATTAAGGTTTTTAATTGAGCTGGTGATCAGCTTATTATTTGGAATATAAATTGTTTTGCGCGAAAACTGATAAGTGTGCATGTCTATTTCATGCATGGTGGTTTTTACCCAGTCTGTTTCGGCTACTTCGCCAAAATAATCACCTACTTGTATCCAATCACCTACTCTAAACGGGCGGGTGGTAACCAGGTAAAAAAAGCCAATAACGCATTGTATAAACTCGCGTGTTGCAAGCACTATAGCCACTGCAAACGCAGCAATAGACAGCGCAAAATTTTGTATTTCGGTCGACCATACAAATAGCAGCGACAGAACCATAACAAAATTAATAAAGTGCTTAATGTTATGAGTGATGTAACGAATGTCTTTTTCTTTTTTTTCAGCGCGGTTTCTTGCTAGTTTATCAACCAGTACTTTAAGCACAAATGCAATGGCAAGCACGAGCACAGAAACTAAAAAAGGGTGCATGAGTATGTCTTTAATCATAACTTCCAAATACGAGTAGCAATAGGCACGCTAAGTATATTGAGTAATCAAACCAATTAGCAAATTTAAGCTACATAAAATCACTTATACCAATTGTATTAAGTTATGAGCCATTTATAGCAATAGGTGAATAGCGTTATAACCCTATTAGCGCTTTATTTT
Organism: Pseudoalteromonas sp. TB51; assembly: GCF_000498055.1. Classification (NCBI taxonomy): domain Bacteria; kingdom Pseudomonadati; phylum Pseudomonadota; class Gammaproteobacteria; order Alteromonadales; family Pseudoalteromonadaceae; genus Pseudoalteromonas; species Pseudoalteromonas sp. TB51. The sequence continues at coordinate 13,217 of NZ_AUTO01000069.1, read as the reverse complement.
GCACGCTAGAATGGCTACTACTTAATTAAACCGGTATTACTTAGCAGCTAGGCTGTTTGCTCTGTAATAGAGGCTTGCGTGTGTTTAGCGTGTTTTTGGCAAAACAATACAAGCTCAATGGCAGCGATAAAAATAAGTGTGTAGCCCAGGGTTTCTATGCCTTCATCAATAATATTTTTAACTACCCGAACGTATTGTTCTCCCATAACTGAGTGCCAAAACTCGCCCTTGCCCATCATTCTCGAAAAAGCGAGTAAGGTCACTAAGCCAGATAGGAAAATACCATAGCTCGGTGTTTGCGCATAGGCTTTTAACGAGCTGTAAATAAAGCCTCGTTGGGCTTTTAAGTAAAGTAGTACGCTCGCTAATAGCGTATATACAATTGCTTGCCATGCGCCATCAAACACATACATATCTAGGTAGGTGTCAAATTCTCTAACAAACATAGCAGCCGACAAAGCAGCCAGTAACAGCGCGGCTATTTTAAGATCAGAGTGAATACGTGAGGCGTAGAAAAACAGCATACAACTTAAAAACGTTAAAATATCTTGCATGTGTTCTGTTAGTGTTTCTTCACTGTAAAGTGCATTTTGCTGTAAATCAAAACCTTCAAGCTGAATTAAAAAAGCCACACCTGCTAAGCATAATAAGTAAATAAAAGATCGCAGTAAAAACATATAAAAGCTCAAATAGAAAACAATGCGCGGCAGTTTAATTATAAAAATGGCTAAAAGCCAAAACATTATAGAAACTTTTTATATATTTGTCGGTCTAAGTTTTTTGCTGTTAAATTAATGGGTTATGTTTTTATATTATGTATTTATGATGTGTTTTTTGTAATAAGTTGAGTTAATTAGTTGTGCTGTATAGGGTTAAATGCGTTAAGCATAAAAAAGCCCTTACTAAAACATAGTAAGGGCTTTTAACGTTATAAGCAGAATTTGCTTAGCGCATCGTCACAAACTCTTCTGAGCCTGTAGGGTGCAGTGCAACAACAGCATCAAAATCAGCTTTAGTTGCGCCCATTTTCATAGCAACCGCAAAGCCTTGAATCATTTCGTCAACGGCAAAACCAATGCCGTGTAAGCCAACTACTTTTTCTTCAGGGCCTACGCATACAAGCTTCATTGCACACGGTTGGCGGTGTTGTGTAACGGCTGTGTACATAGCGGCAAAGCCCGACTTGTACACTTTTACGTTTTCTTCGCCGTGGCGAGCAATAGCTTCTTGCTCGGTTTCACCAATAGTACCAATAGGTGGGTGGCTAAATACCACAGTAGGTACAAGGCTGTAATCCATTTTTAAATCATCAGGTAGGTCTTTATTAAATAAACGCTCTGATAGGGTGCGACCGGCTTTAACAGCGACAGGCGTAAGTTCTATACCGTGCTCAATAATATCGCCTACAGCATAAATACCAGGTACGTTTGTATTTTGATATTCATCTACTTTTACATAACCAGAGCTATTTAGTTCAACCCCTGCTGCTGCAATGTTAATTACATCGGTGCTTGGCTCGCGGCCAATAGCCCAAATTACTTGGTCAACATTTTGGCTGTAACCATTTTCAAAATGAATGGTTAAGCTACCATCGCTTTCTTTAACAATTTCTTTAGGCGAGCATTCGGTATGCAGTGTTGGGCCTTCTTTTTTCATGATCTCTACTAGGGTTTCAACCAGTAGCGTATCAAAATTACGAAGCGGCGCGTGTCTGCGTACAAATAAATGAGTTTTTGTGCCTAAACCATGTAGTACACCGGCAAGTTCTACAGCAATGTAACCTGCGCCAATTACCGCTACTCGCTTTGGCTGCTCTGTTAATTCAAAAAAGCCATTTGAGTCTATACCGTACTCAGCACCTGGAATATTAGGAGTATGCGGACGTCCACCTACTGCAATCAAAATATGATCGGCCGTGTAATGCTCGCCGTTTACTTCTACGGTTTTGCTATCAACAAATTTAGCAAAACCATTAATTACGGTTACGCCATTGTTCGCTAAACCGTTGTCGTATCCTTTGTGAATGCGACCAATGTACGCTTCGCGGCTCTCAACGAGTTTGCTCCAGTTAAAGTCTTTTACTTCTACGTTAAAGCCGTAATCAGGTGCGTATAAGTTAATTGCTTCAGCAACTTGTGCGCCATGCCACATTACTTTTTTAGGCACACAGCCTACATTAACACAGGTGCCGCCCATGTGTTTTGCTTCGATAAGCGCTACTTTAGCGCCACGCATTGCCGCACGGTTAGCAGAGGCAATACCGCCACTACCACCACCAATCGCAATGTAATCAAAATGCTGAGTCATGTTTTATCCTCAAAAAATATATTTAACTATAATGTGCCGATGATAGCATATGCTAAGTGCAAGTCACCCAGCGCGGCGCGCTAAAAAGCTGATAAATACAACAAACGAAATTGTTTATTATGCCGATCAGTTTCATCCTAAGCTATATTAGACCCATTAATGGAGGCTTGTATTTCACCGTTTTGCCCCAACTTCAAATTCATAGTCAATTAAATTGAGAAAATTCATGAGCGAAGCACAAACAAATCCACTCATTGGCCTAGGAGGCTTACCCCCGTTTTCAAAAATAAAGCCAGAGTACGTAGTACCGGCACTAAAGCACGGTATAGAGCAATGTCGTAAAGCCATAGATGACGTGTTAGCGAAAGGCTCGTTTACATGGAACGATTTAGTATTACCCCTTGAAGAAGCCGACGATAAACTCTCGCGTATGTTTTCACCGGTATCGCACCTTAATTCAGTCATGAATAACGACGAGCTGCGTGAAGCCTACGAGCAATGTTTACCACTTATATCTGAGTACTCAACATTTGTCGGGCAGCATCAAGGCCTGTACGAAGCGTATAATGCGCTTTATAACAGCGATGAATTTAAAACACTCAGCACTGCGCAGCAAAAAACCATCACCAACGCCCTACGTGATTTTAAACTTTCAGGCATTGCATTATCAGCAGAAGATCAAAAGCGCTACGGCGAAATTAGCACGCGTTTATCTGAACTTGCCTCTAAATTTGGCAATAACGTAATGGATGCAACGCTTGCATGGCATAAACACATTACCGATGAAAGCCAATTGGCAGGCTTGCCAGAGTCGGCATTAGCGCTTGCTAGCGAAACAGCTAAAAGCAAAGGTTTAGACGGCTGGGTATTTACGCTTGATTTTCCGTCTTACTTACCGGTAATGACCTATGCAGATGACCGCGAGCTGCGCAAAGAAACCTACACGGCATTTTGTACGCGCGCTTCAGATCAAGGCCCTAATGCGGGTGAGTTTGATAACTCAGCCATTATGAAAGAAGAGCTTGCACTACGCCATGAGCTATCGCAGCTGTTAGGGTTTAATAACTACGCTGAAAAATCATTAGCAACTAAAATGGCTGAGTCGCCAGCGCAAGTTTTCTCATTTTTAGAAGACTTAGCCGCTAAGTCTAAGCCTCAAGCAGAGCAAGAAGTGGCAGAGCTAAAAGCCTATGCTGAGCAACACCATGGTATTACTGATCTTCAAGCATGGGATTTTGGTTACTACAGCGAAAAGCTCAAGCAAGAAAAATACGCAATTTCAGATGAAGTACTGCGCCCTTATTTCCCTGCAGATAAAGTACTTAGCGGTTTATTTGAAACCGTTAGCCGCCTTTTTGGTATTAAGGTAAAAGAAGTAAGCGACTTTGATAGCTACCACAGCGATGTTCGCTTTTTTGAAATTTTTGATAGCAGTAATACATTGCGCGGTCGTTTTTATCTTGATTTATATGCACGCGAGCGCAAACGTGGCGGCGCGTGGATGGATGACTGTATGGGGCGTAAAGTGCGCGCCAGCGGAGAATTGCAAACACCCGTGGCATACTTAGTGTGTAACTTTAATAAAGCGGTAGGCGACAAACCGGCGCTATTTACACATGACGAAGTAACCACGCTTTTCCACGAATTTGGCCATGGTATACACCACATGCTTACCCAAGTTGATGCTGCTCCTGTTGCTGGTATTAACGGCGTTGCATGGGATGCCGTAGAACTACCAAGCCAATTTTTAGAAAACTGGTGTTACGATGAAGAAGCGCTGAGCTTTATTTCAGGCCACTTTGAAAGTGGTGAGCCATTACCAAAAGAGCTACTTGATAAGCTACTGGCTGCTAAAAACTATAATTCTGGCATGCAAATGCTGCGTCAGATTGAATTTTCGTTGTTCGATTTTAGAATCCACCACGACTACCAGGCAAACCAAGAGTGCCAAATTCAAGCGATTTTAAACGACGTACGTAGCCGCACGTCGGTGGTTAACCCGCCTGAGTTTAATCGTTTTCAACATGGCTTTAGTCATATTTTTGCAGGTGGCTATAGCGCCGGTTACTACTCGTACAAGTGGGCTGAGGTACTCTCTGCCGATGCATTTTCTAAATTTGAAGAAGACGGTATTTTTAACGCCGAAACAGGTAAGGCCTTCTTAGAAAATATTTTAGAAAAAGGCGGCAGTGAAGAACCTATGGAGTTATTTAAAAAGTTCCGAGGTCGTGAGCCAAATGTTGATGCCTTACTGCGTCACAGTGGTATAGCTGCATAAACAACTACTTAACCTTATAAAGCGCCTATATGGCGCTTTTTTTATGTTTTTTAATATATTGGCCAATTGTTTTTAGTAATTTTAACCTCCCGTACTATGCTTTGTGTATACGCAGCAAAATGGACTAGGGCATGGCAAAGTTGGTACTAACGATTGATGACGATTTGTATGTTCATCGAATTATTGAAGAGGCTTTAGCAGGCTTTTGTAAGCTTATTCACGCTAAAGATGGCGAACAAGGACTTAAGCTAGCCAAAAAGCACACGCCCGACATAATTTTACTTGATATAGAAATGCCCGGTAAATCCGGCTACCAAGTATGCCAAGCACTAAAAGAAGATGAGTCAACACACGATATACCCGTTATGTTTTTGTCCTCTAAGGTGGAGCTTAACGATAGAGTAAAAGGCTACAGCGTAGGCGCATCTGACTACATTATAAAACCCTTCAACACCGAAGAGCTAATGGCACGCATTAAAGTGCTTTACGAGTACCGGCAGCAATGTGAAAAGCTAAAATTTGATGTAGCTAAAGCGCAAGATACCGCCGCAATGGCCTTGGCAGAGTCTGGGGATATGGGGCGTATTGTTAGGTTTGTGGGGCAAAGCTATCACTCTCATAACTTTCACTCGTTAAGCGAGCACTTACTTGCCTTTTTTAGCCCGTTTAATTTAGACGTGGTTATTGTGTTTTGGTATCAGGGGGGGAGCTATTTTTATAGTTTAGAAAGTGGTGTATGCCCGCTCGAGCAGGAGCTTTTAGAGCAGCACCGTAATGCAAATCGATTTGTTGATATTGGTAGCAGCACCATTATTAACTACCCCAAAATATCTTTATTAATTAAAAATATGCCGACTGATAATCGTGCTTTATACGGCCGTTATAAAGACTTATTCCCGCACATACTCGAAGTGACAAACGAAAAGGTCGTTGCTATGGAAAGAAACGAAAATAGCTTTGAACAAGCCACCCAAATTAGCACTGCTTTGCAAGATATAGTAAAGCAGCTTACTAGCCAAAATGTTGTACAAAACGACTACACAAGGCAGTTTATAGAGCAGCTTCATGAACTTAACTGTGCAATTAAGCAAACGCAAGCACACGCCAATCCTGCTGATTTAACTTTATACATGTCGCAATTAGACGAAACTATGCAACTGCTAGTAACCGCAAATAGTGATTTAGCGTTTATAAAGTACCAGCTTAAACAAGTGACCGAGAGCCGCAACGAATTATTGTGCAACTTACGCTCTAAAGTAGAGGAGGCCAGCTCACATAGTCTTGCGCATCAAAGCGATATAGAGCTATTTTAGTGCTTTAACGCTTGTTATACTGCAGCTGAAATTTTTCGTCGGAGTGTGTAGTGGTTATTCAGTGTGCTTTTAAAGAGTGTCGCCCATATTTAAATGAGCTAGAAACGCGTTTTAACTTAGCCCAATGGGCGCAAAGTTGTAGCGGTTTTACTCTGCATTACGACGATAAAGGCCTTAGCCTTTTAAAAAGCGATGAGCCTAAACTTGGCGCAATAAACGTAGACTTTGTAACAGGTGCAGTTGCTCACAGGCGTAAGTTTGGCGGCGGCAAAGGGCAATCAATCGCAAAAGCGGTAGGGTTAAATAAAGGCGCAACCCCTGTTGTACTTGATGCCACCGCCGGGCTTGGCCGAGATGGCTTTGTGCTAGCGTCACTTGGCTGTAAGGTTATACTGCATGAGCGCCACCCTGTGGTAGCAGCTTTATTATTTGATGGCTTACAACGCGCTTACGAAGATGCAGAGATTGGTTCGTGGATGCAGCAAAATATGAGCTTAGTGTTTGGCTCAAGCCACACGTTGTTAGAGCAGTGCGAGAGCATGCCCGATGTAGTGTATTTAGATCCTATGTTTCCACACCGAGAGAAATCAGCGTTAGTTAAAAAAGAAATGCGCGTATTTCAGGCATTAGTAGGCGCAGATACCGACGCTGATGACTTACTTGAATTCGCCTACCCACTTGCCAGTAAGCGTGTGGTCGTTAAACGCCCCGATTACGCCCCATTTTTAAACAACCAAACCCCCAGCATGCAAATTAAAACAAAAAAGAACCGTTTTGATGTGTATGTAAAAGCGGCCATGGTTTAACGGTATTATGCGTGTTGATCGGCTTTAAGGATCTAGGTGTCGCTGCAACCATAGTTTGACATAATACAACCATACCTTGACATAATTAAAGTCATACTCTGACATAAAGCCCCTTATTAAAAATGATGCTAAAAATAAATTCCATTATAATCAATTCTTTAAGAATTAATTAAACCATAGTGTGACATAGTGGCTTTTTATTTGTATAGTATGTGTACTCAAATAATAAAAATTTACTTATGTATATACGCAACTTAAGAAAGCCATCTCCAAATAAAAATGTATTTAAATTTGCGAGCACTAAAGTTAGTAGTGTAGTTATGTGTGAGAGCTCATTAGAGTTTGATGCATGTTTTCATCATGAATATAACGACTTGATAGAGAGTTTTGGGAGTCAGCCTGAAGGCTTTAAATATGAGTTTATGGGTAAAAGCTTACCTTACACACCAGATGCACTGATTTCATATACAGATAAAACCCAAAAATACCACGAATATAAGCCCTATTCTAAAATTGCTTCTCCACTATTTAGAGCTGAATTTGCTGCCAAAAGAGCTGCATCATTAAAATTGGGGATTGATCTTGTTTTAGTAACTGATAGGCAAATTAGGGTAAATCCAATATTAAACAACTTAAAGTTATTACACCGCTACTCAGGTGTTTATGGTATCAGCGGCATTCAAAAAGAGTTGCTCAGTTTTATTCATAAATCAGGGGTAATCAAGCTAAATGATATAAGCTCTCAGGTTGGGATACCAATTGGTGAAACACGATCTTTTTTATTTGGGCTCATGCATAAAGGGTTGGTTAAGGCTGATCTAGGGTGTGATGATTTAACTAATAATCCAACATTATGGGCTACACCATGACTGACTTTTTTAATGAATTTGATGAATCACTAGTGCCATTAAAGCCACAAACGCCCACACAATACGTCAAATTAGATGATGCCAACTTAATCCAGCGTGATTTGGATACCTTTTCAGATACCTTTAAAAACCAAGCACTACAAAGGTATAAGCTAATTAGCACTATAGATAAAAAACTTTCACGCGGCTGGACCCAACGAAATTTAGATCCTATTTTAGATGAGCTTTTTAAAGGAGGTGACGTAGTTCGGCCAAATTGGCGAACTGTTGCTCGTTGGCGCAAAAAATATATCGAAAGCAACGGTGATATAGCCTCCCTTGCTGATAAAAACCACAAAATGGGAAACAGAACTAACCGTATAAAAGGGGATGATAAATTTTTTGATAAAGCATTAGAACGATTTTTAGATGCTAAAAGACCTACTATAGCAACTGCATATCAGTACTATAAAGACCTTATTGTTATTGAAAATGAGAGTATTGTCGAAGGCAAGATTCCAATAATATCCTACAATGCGTTTAATAAAAGAATCAAAGCAATACCCCCATATGCGGTCGCGGTCGCAAGGCATGGTAAATTTAAAGCAGACCAATGGTTTGCTTACTGCGCTGCGCACGTACCCCCGACAAGAATATTAGAGCGTGTAGAGATTGATCATACACCACTTGATTTAATCCTACTTGATGATGAGTTACTTATTCCCATAGGAAGACCTTACCTAACATTACTTATTGATGTATTTAGTGGCTGTGTTCTTGGTTTTCATCTTAGTTATAAATCCCCTTCCTACGTATCTGCTGCTAAGGCTATTACTCATGCGATTAAACCAAAGTCTCTTGATGCTCTGAATATAGAACTACAAAATGATTGGCCTTGCTTTGGTAAATTTGAAAATTTAGTTGTAGATAATGGTGCTGAGTTTTGGTCTAAAAACTTAGAGCATGCTTGTCAGTCAGCAGGAATAAATATCCAATATAACCCTGTGCGCAAGCCTTGGCTAAAACCCTTTATAGAGCGTTTTTTTGGGGTGATGAATGAATATTTCTTACCTGAATTACCAGGAAAGACATTTTCAAATATTTTAGAAAAAGAAGAGTATAAACCTGAGAAAGATGCAATTATGCGCTTCTCAACTTTTGTTGAAGAATTTCACCGCTGGATCGCGGATGTGTATCATCAAGACAGTAATTCACGTGAAACTCGAATCCCAATTAAACGTTGGCAACAAGGGTTTGATGCATATCCCCCATTGACCATGAATGAAGAGGAGGAAACGCGTTTTTCAATGTTAATGCGCATCTCAGACTCAAGAACGTTAACGAGAAATGGGTTTAAATATCAAGAGTTAATGTATGACTCAACAGCTTTGGCTGATTATCGTAAACATTATCCGCAAACAAAAGAAACTGTAAAAAAACTGATTAAAGTCGATCCTGATGACATCTCAAAAATTTATGTTTATTTAGAAGAGTTAGAAAGTTATCTAGAAGTACCGTGTACAGATCCTACCGGTTATACGGATGGTTTAAGTATCTATGAGCATAAAACAATAAAAAAAATTAACAGGGAAGTCATACGGGAATCTAAAGATAGTTTGGGCTTAGCGAAAGCACGCATGGCTATTCATGAGCGAGTAAAGCAAGAGCAAGAAGTTTTCATTGAATCAAAAACTAAAGCTAAGATAACAGCTGTTAAAAAGCAAGCTCAAATAGCTGATGTAAGTAATACAGGAACGAGCACTATTAAGGTCTCTGAAGAAAGTGCAGCCCCTGTGCAAAAACATATAAGTAACGATAATTCTGACGACTGGGATGATGACTTAGAGGCATTTGAATGAATGCCTTAACAGAGATACAGATAGAGAAGTTACGGAACTTTAGCGATTGCATCGTTATGCACCCGCAAATTAAAACAATTTTTAATGACTTTGATGAATTAAGATTAAACCGTAAATTTCAGTCAGACCAACAGTGTATGCTATTAATTGGTGATACAGGTGTTGGAAAAAGTCATACCATTAATCACTACAAAAAAAGAGTTCTAGCTACACAGAATTATAGTCGAAACACTATGCCAGTCTTAGTAAGTCGTATATCTAGGGGGAAAGGCTTAGATGCTACTTTAGTCCAAATGCTGGCAGATCTGGAGCTATTTGGAAGTAGTCAAATTAAAAAGCGAGGCTACAAAACAGACCTTACTAAAAAGCTTGTAGAGAGCTTAATTAAAGCTCAAGTAGAGCTACTCATCATTAATGAGTTTCAGGAGTTAATAGAGTTTAAAAGCGTACAAGAACGACAACAAATTGCAAATGGGTTAAAGTTTATTAGTGAAGAAGCCAAAGTGCCAATAGTACTGGTTGGTATGCCTTGGGCTGCAAAAATAGCAGAAGAACCTCAATGGGCTTCTCGCTTAGTTAGAAAAAGAAAACTTGAATACTTTAGCCTAAAAAATGACAGCAAGTACTTTCGCCAATATTTGATGGGGTTAGCTAAGAAAATGCCATTTGATGTACCTCCTAAGCTTGAAAGTAAAAATACCACAATAGCGTTGTTTGCTGCATGTCGAGGTGAGAATCGAGCTCTTAAACATCTACTGTTGGAGGCTTTAAAATTAGCACTAAGTTGTAATGAGTATCTTGAAAATAAACATTTTATTACTGCTTATGACAAGTTTGATTTTTTTAATGATAAGGAAAAACTAAAATCAAAAAATCCTTTTAAACAAGACATTAAAGATATTGAAATTTATGAGGTAATCAAAAACTCATCTTATAACCCAAATGCATTAGACCCAGAAGATATGCTCACAGATCGAGTGTTTGCAATAATAGTAAAGTAAATCGAACCAGCCTAGCCTGATTAAAGGTGTTAAAGCGGAGATTCAAACGGATAAGTCATCAGATTAGCTTCGTGTGATTAAATCAAGCCTGACAGTTGCATATGTGCCACATCATTCAAAAAGAAAGTGGAAAAAGCAAGACGCGATTCCATAGCCTTCCTATCCTTTCTCAATTAAATTCTCGCCAATTTAATAACCGCAATAGTGGGCCTTCGATTGTGGTGTGCGCACATCAAGCGCGCATTGCTTTGTTCCAATCTATACTGTGCCCAGCCGCTTCGAGTTCACGCGCGAGAGCCTGTTTCCAGCCGCCACTACTGTCCATTGTTTCCCATACAACACCCGCGAAATCACTAGGTATTTCTAACGTACCACGTTTGAGAGCACATACTTTTTCTCGGCCCAAGCGGCCAATGAAGTAACCCAGTTCCAATAATACATTTTGACGAGCTCGAGGCTCAAGTGCCCCTCCTTTTACACGGCCCTCATCATCCGGTGTGAGAAGGACTACCGCAAACCCAACATCGCTGTTTGCAACGACTTTTTCGATAATTGTTCTCCCTTGATTAGCCTGTTCATGGAGAATAACGGCCTCCAAACCAATGCGTTCCAGAAAACGAGCCACAGTTTCCCGAGCACCATTGTCGTGCCCATGAACGATAAACACCTTTCGTGAGACTGGTTGCTTCAACACAGTTTCAATACTCCCCTTCGATTGAACATAGTTCTTGTAATCACGCGCAAAGGGAATAATGAGTTGCCCAGTGAGCGCATGGATACCAGCGATGATTTTATTTCCAGAGTAGAAGAAATGATGACTAAAGTTGATAGCGTAACGTGGGTCATTAGCCAGTTTATCTATAAGAAGCAATGTTAAACCCATCGTTTTTTTGAGGTCATCTGGCCAAGCAAGTTGGGCACTCCCGACCATGCTGCCCCCAGTTTTTTCGCTTTCAGCAATGAAAGCGTCGAAGTCAACTCCTTCCGTCAGTTCCTCATTGTAAGGTTCAAGGTCGGTATGCCGTAACAATTGCCCTAGCTTTTTCAATGGGCGTTCATAAGTCTGCAACTGCGAGTTCTGTAAGTCTAGGATTGCGTTGTTAATTTCTCCGAAAATATCTTGGGTCATCACTAATTCTCGTCAGGTTGCAATCTGGCCTCAGCGGCCTTTTGAAGAATCGTTTCTCTATAGCTTTCTTTCATTTGTTCGGTGAGCGAATCGACGATAGGGCTACTGGCATAAGGTTCAATGCGGTTATCAATAATTTGGCTAACTGATTGGATGGCAGCCTCAATACTGGCAGGATCATGAGGATCAAAGTTAACGACGCCCAACTCTCCATCTAGTTCATTCAATGCTTGCTCTGCATTTTTTAGATCTTTCTGCAGTTTATCAAGCCCAGTAATTTTAAACATGGTTCCCTCCTGTTTATGGTGTGTCAGTGCATCTTTGAGCTTTAACGCCGCGCTCTGCAGCATATTTCTGCCGACTTAACGCTCATTTAACTATTTATATAGTTTTAACAAATAACCTAAGATATTACTATCACTAAGTTTTTTAAAACTTTAAAGTAAAGTTAAATAGAACAATATACGCCCGTCGCTTATTTTCATGAATATATGAGCAAAGAGCACTTTTATCAATCAGTTAACCATTACATTTAGCCTATCTCAATGACCGGTAATCGCTCTTTGCCGAAGTTCGACTTAATGCCATAAGCTGTCCTTCCGGTTTAACTCATTTCTGCCCCAAAACGTGTTTAGGCGAATGCCTCAAAAGAGCGATAACCGGTCATTGAGATAGGCTAAATTTAGGGCTAATTAATAGATAAAGTTGTGTCGTTTATTCATATAGTCAAGCAAACGAGCAACGCGTATATCCTACATTTAAATTTATTTAAAATCTTGAAATACCCTCGGTTATTTGTTGGAATGTGGATAGATGAGCTTGAAGTCAGCAAAAATATGCGTGATGAGCGCACTATTAAATTGTTAGGCGTTGCTGAACAAGGAGAGATATTCAATGGCTTTTGCCCTCGCACCAGATCAAGAAAATGCTTACCCATCACTCATTACGGCATTGTGCGCGCGCGATGCGTATACTAGAGGCCATTGTGACCGCGTCTGTGCGCTTGCGTTGGAAGTGGGGCGTGCGGCCGATTTGAGTGCCCCCTCATTAGATGACTTGCGTATTGCCAGTCAATTACACGACGTGGGTAAGATTGGAGTTCGTGATACTGTTCTCTCGAAGCCTGGAAAGCTCACACCTGATGAAAGGGAAGAGATAAAGGCTCACTCGGTTATCGGTGAGAGAATAATTAGTGAGACATTCCTGACAAACAGAGACGAGGTCGCGTCTATTGTCAGACATCATCATGAAGCATTTGATGGAAGCGGATACCCAGACGGACTGGCTGGTGCCGATATTCCCCTGAGTAGTCGAATACTTTCGATCATTGATGCGTATGATGCACTGACGACTAGCAGGCCATACCGCATGGCTAAATCGCACCTTGAAACTATGAATATCTTGAAGCATGAAGTGGACACGAAGTTTGATCCAAATATTTTTTTGTTGTTTACAAAAGTCATAAAGGCCAGTTCGGCACGTGCCTCGTAAACGCTCGTTCCTAGAATACGGTGAACGCTGCCTAAAAAGTCTCTGCAGATGACATTTGATCCGCCACCCACTTTTTTGCTAACGCAAAAGCAGGCGTTGTCTCAAATGCACCTGAGCTCAGGCGTTGCTAATGTCTGCAAATGGCACAGAGCCGACCTTCGGCTCTAACTCGTTTTTGTCCAAAA
>NZ_AUTO01000068.1:0-3551 GCF_000498055.1 Pseudoalteromonas sp. TB51 | reverse complement strand
GGCGGCGATGGAACCGTGACAGAAGTAGCAAGTGTGTTGGTAAACACTCAGTGCAAGCTGGGTATTATCCCAATGGGCACAGCCAATGCATTAGCGCATGTGCTTATGGGGATTAGCTCTAAAATCATTCCTGTTGAGCAGGCCTGCGATCTTATTATCGATGGGCAAACCCAAACAATTGATACGGCCTATTGTAATGACGAGCTAATGCTGTTGTTAGCTGGGATTGGTTATGAGCAATCAATGGTAGAAAAAGCAGATAGAGACTCAAAAAACGAATCGGGTCAGCTTGCCTATTTAAGTGGTTTTTTTCAGGCATTTAGTGAGCAAAAAGCGCAAACCCTTTATGTCACCCTTGATGATAATCAAATGCAGGAGGTAAATACAAATAGCTTTATTGTAGCTAATGCTGCGCCATTTACTACGTTATTAGCCCAAGGAGGTGGTCAGCCCGATCACGAAGATGGCCTATTAGACATTAATTGGCTGCTACCTAGTGATGAAAACACCACTCGCGTGTTAAGCATTGCTGAACTTATGTTTAGTAGTATTACACAAACGCATTTAGCAATTAGCTCGCATCATACCAACGCTAAAAAAGTAACGATAACCGCAGACGAAGAAATTAAGTATGTACTGGATGGTGAAATTAAAACAGCGGATACGCTTACTATTACAGTTGACCCCGCCTCGTTAAAAGTAATTAGTAAGGAGCTATAAAATACAAAATGCACGTATTTAACGTGCATTTTTGTGTGTTACTTTTTAATGCTTGGCCAAACAAAACCACTGCTATCGCTTTGGCTGGCAGGCTTAGGGCGCTGAGCGCTTTTGGGTTTACGCAGCGGTTTGTTACTTAACGTATGTAAGTAGAGAGCTTCAACTTTATCGCGAGCCCAAGGGGTTTTACGTAAAAATTTTAAGCTTGATTTAATACTCGGTGAGTCGGTAAAACATTTAATGTTTACTTGCTCGCCCATGGCTTTAAACCCTAAGCGCTGCTCAAGCTCTACTAAAATTTGTTCTAACGTTACCCCATGAAGAGGATTTTTTGGTTGATTATCCATAGCCATACTACTTATTTAAACTGTGCGCATTGTAGCGTAAATCCTCTTTTAGCGCTAATTGACCGTAATGGTTTTAGGCTTTGTGGGATAAACAATATTGCCTTTTTTATCTAATTTTAGCCAAATTAGCTCACTGTTATTATGCTGCGGGTTATTAGCAGCGCATACTAAGGTAAAAGAATGTACTTGTACCAGCGCGCCTTCACTATAACGTTTGTTGTCGTACCAACAAATATCACCATTATTAATAATCTCATTAGCGTCAATAAGAGAATGTGTTTTGTCTGTTTTTGCATAACTGCTAGGGGCTAAAGTGAACGCAATTAAAAAAATAAATAAAACCATAATATGGCGCATGAGCGACCTCGAATTTTGATAGTTTAAAAATAGTACACACGATTAAAAAACATGCTAGGGTAAGTAATAGCGTTAAGCAACACTGACTTAAACACACAATTATAAAAAGGTGAACACATGCAATTTAATCAAACAATGATAGATGAATTTACGTTATTAGCTAAATTTCCACGTGAGAGCAAAATGCAAGGGATTAAGTTACATTCGGATGCTGAACCAAATTTATTAAGCGCGGCACAAAGGTTGTTTGATAAAGGCGTGATAGACAGCCCAGATGGCGGCTATTTAACCGAACTGGGCCTTGATTTAATAGAGCACGTAAGTGTTATTCACTGCGCATTAAAAAGTTAAACTGCATCGCGCTGATTTTGCGGCGCGGCGTCACTAAAAGCGGGTAATGCATTACAACGTGCATAAATGGCTGCAATTTTTGGATACGCAGCCATATCTACATTAAAACGCAATGCATTAAATACCTGTGGCACTAAACATATATCAGCGAGAGTGGGTGTATTGCCTACGCAAAACTCATTGTTTTCACTTAGCATCATTTCAATTTTTTCAAACCCAAGCTCTACCCAATGCCTATACCAGGCGGATTTAGCTTGCTCGTCTACACCCAATTCGTTACTTAAATACTTCAGCACTCGTAAATTATTTACTGGGTGAATATCACATGCCACTGCATAGCTAATATTACGAATTTGCGCTTTTTGCCATGCAGTGCCATAAATTAACGGCGTTTGCGGATAGCTTTCATCTAACCACTCTAAAATAGCCAGTGATTGCGCTAATATGCCTTCGTCCGTTTCAAGAGCAGGAAGTAAACCTTGCACATTTTTATCTAAGTAAGGCTGAGCTAGCTGTTCAGATTTAAGTAAATTAACGAATTGCATATCATGCTCAATGCCTTTTAAATTAAGTGCTATGCGTACACGGTATGCGGCAGATGAGCGAAAGTAGCTGTATAGTTTCATTGTTATTATTCCTCGCCTGTAAAATGTTTTGTGATACTACGCCAGCACTGAGTGTAATGAGTTTGGCGCTCTTTTCCTTCAAGGGCATATTTAGTGGGCGATATTATGTAACGAGACTCGAACATGAAGGCCAACGTGTTCTCGTATTTTTGCGGTGCAAGCTCAGCGTTAGATGCTTTTTCGAACACCTCGGCTTCAGGCCCATGTGGCGACATACAATTATGCAAACTAGCGCCTCCTGGTACAAACCCGTGCTCTTTTGCATCGTAAACCCCTTCTATTAAGCCCATAAACTCACTCATAATATTGCGATGATAGTAAGGAGGTCTAAATGTATTTTCAGCTACCATCCAGCGCGGTGGAAAAATTACAAAATCTACATTTGCCATGCCTTCAGTGGCTGAAGGGGAGGTAAGTACAGTAAATATAGAAGGATCTGGGTGGTCAAAACTCACGGTATTAATAACATTAAAACGCGCTAAGTCGTATTTGTACGGTGCGCTGTTACCGGTCCAAGCAACTACATCAAAAGGCGAGTGTGTGATAGGGCAACTAAATAAATGACCGTTAAATTTAGTGACTAATTCAAAGCTACCTTCTTTATCTTCAAATGCAGCAACAGGGTATTTAAAGTCTCTGTCGTTGGCGTAGCCATTTGCACCGACGGGGCCGCGCTCGGCAAGTTCAAATGCATGACCATAGTTTTCACAAATGTAGCCACGTGCGGTTTCATCAATTAAATCAACCGAAAATTTAATCCCGCGAGGAATGACGGCAATTTCCCCCGGCTTTACTGTGAGCTTTCCACATTCAGTGTGTAATAACAGTTCGCCATGCTGAGGCACAAACAATAGCTCACCATCGGCATTACAAAAATAACGCCCTTTCATAGAACTGTTAGCAACATAAACATGAATACCCATACCGGTTTGCCCATTGGCACTGCCATTTGCAGCCATTGTAATTAAGCCATCAATAAAATCAGTGGGCTTTGAAGGAATATCAATAGGGCTCCAGCGCATCATTGTAGGGGGCGTAATTGCTTCAGTTATAGGCGCTGTTCTTATTAGTGCGTTATCTATAGCGGTGTATTCACCTTGTACCACCGATGGACGAAGGCGGTACAGCCACGTGCGACGATTAGCGGCTC
>NZ_AUTO01000067.1:0-14801 GCF_000498055.1 Pseudoalteromonas sp. TB51 | reverse complement strand
GTGCCGTAAAGGCCGTGCTGCTAAATTGCTCGGTGTATAAATTGTACTTCACCTTTTGTGGGGTAAATTGCCCAACAGGCAGTGCACCGGGTAGCGCTTCGGTTTCAAACTCATTGCCAAAACCGCTCATGTAGTTTATTTCGCTGGCCATATTTAGATCCTGTGAGAGTGACATTGTTTTATCTTTCTAGGGCCTGTTTATCTTTCGAGGTTGAATTTGCAGCAGTCTGTTTGGGAATTAGGCAAGGCAGAGCCTATGCAGTGTGGTTGTTCCCCATAAATAGGCGATAACGTAGCATAAAAGCCAAACAGGCGCTGCCCGAAGGGTTCTGCCTAGGGGCCATTTACTCTTTGTTGCTCGGTTTTTACTTAGCCCACTAGGTTACAAACCTCGCGCCGCGATTAAATGGCCCCTAGATTGAACAAATTTCAATCCTGAAAGGTCAACAGGCCCTAATTAGTTTAAAGTACTCTCAAGTGAGAGTAATTTCAAATGGGCGCATGTTTTAGCCTGTAAATAAAAATGCACAGTTTTCACAGTGTGTAAATGCGATGAGAAAGTAATAATGGAAATAGATCTAGAGCAGTTTTTGCCCTATCAGTTAAACCAAATGGCAAATCTTATAAGCGATGATTTTGCGCGTGTTTATCAGCAAAAATACAACTTAACCATCCCTCAATGGCGGGTGTTGGCAAACTTAGCACAATATGGCAAAAGCAATGCAAAAGATTTATGTACACAGGCCAATATGGATAAGTCAACGGTTTCGCGAGCTATAAAATCATTGCTGCAAAGAGGGTATGTAGAAGCACAACTAAATCAGCAAGATAAGCGAGTAACGCAGGTTATGTTAAATGAGCCGGGCAATGCAATTTACAAGCTCATAGCACGTGATGCACAAAACTGGGAAGCACAATTAGCTGAAAAATTTAGTAAGCAGCAACAAGTCCAATTGCTAAATTTACTAAAAGAGCTTAAAGAGGCCTTATAAAACCAATCCGCAATAATACTTAATCATTTTGAGGGGCTAAATGTGTCGCTATCTGCGTTATAAAATTTTCATTTAGAAAACTAAATAGAAATTTTTTGCCTAGCTCTCAACACATATATCCATCATTAAAATAGATAATTTAATTAAGCTGGTTGGTAAAAAAAAGCCCATCAAAAGATGGGCTTTAATTAGTAGTGTTTTACGCTAATGCGATTAGAAAGTGTAACGAACACCTACACGCATTTGCCATAATGACGCATCAGATTGTACTGATGTATTTGCGTTGTTTTCATTAAAGCCTGAGTATACGTAACGGCCTTGCTCATCAATTGATGTTGAAATCATGCTAGCGCCAACGAAAGGACCTTTTTTAAGTACGCCCCAATCATCGTTTAACAGGTTAGTTAAGTTATCAATTACGAAGAATGCTTCACCTTTATGGCCATCCATAAAGCCTGGTAATTCTTGAGTAACTTTAAAGTTAAATTTAACAAACCAATCTGAGTTTTCAGCATTACGGCCAGTGATTTCACCACGCTCTAAACCGTTAGATGCGATAAAGTCGTTAAACGCGTTAATTTCATCAGCGCTCATGTCGTAAACAACGTTAGGATCGTTTTCAAGTGGTACGTAAAGTAACTGACGGTCACCATTCCAGTTAGCATCGCCCCATGCGTCATCACTTCCGTCAAATGTGTAGCTGTATGGTAAGCCTTTGTATGCTTCACCGTATAGGTTAAAGCGAGTAGCAAAACCATCTACAAATTCATGAGAGTAGCCAAGCGTCATAGTAAAACGATGTGGGATTTCGTAATCTGATGATGCAACACCAGGGTTACCAGGATCCGTTAGAGCAATGTTACCGTAGTTTGAGCCAGCAACAGAGCTTGTCATTGGGTTAACATCGTCTGAATCTGTGTATGCGTAACCAAAGTTAACGCTTACGCCATTGTCAAACATTTTGCTTACAGCTAATGAAATAACCGATGAATCACCGCTATCACCACTTACATTTGTAAGAAGGTATTCACCATCACGGCCTTCGATTGACTCGTAAATAGGACGACCATCAAATGTAGTTTCGCCCGAATCCTGAAGTGCGATGTCGCGCATTAAGGCAGCATCTTTCTTCTTAGAGTATAAGTAATCAAGTGAAATAACATACTCGTTTTCAGTTGTGTATGTTGCACCGATTGAGTATTTCCACTCTGAAGGAATTTCAAAGTCTGGGTCAACTGCATTTACTGTAGCATCACCTGAGCCAATTACAGTGTTAGCAACTTCATCAAACATCTCTTGTGGTACTTCAAAACCAGGCGCGCCACCATTTACGTTTGGCGTGTTGAATAAATCAACCGAGCTGCGGAATGTACCGATGTTTGTAATACCATCGTTAGAGTAAGAGTTAGATAACCAAACATTTGGGTTACCACCAGAGAATAAGCCAACACCAGCACGAACTTCTAACTCGTCTGTTGCATACCACTGGAAGCCAACACGTGGTTGAAGTAAATCAATACCATCAAACGTGCTTTGGTTACTAAAACCATAGCGGTCAGTATAGTTTTGGTTAAAGTTTGGTACGTCATCACTTGTGTATTTATCGTAGCGTAAACCAAATGTGATGTTTGCATCTAAGTCTGTAAATGCATATTCGTCTTGAACATAAAACGTATGCTGAGCGTATGAGAAACTTGCAGCCGCATCGTTAGGATCATTAGTACCGGCAGCATTGTTGTAGTAAACAGCGTTTGCGATACCTTGCTCAAATAAATCAATACCCGTTACGTCTGAATCTCTTTCGTTATAAAAACGGTACTCGCCTTCAGTTTGTTGTACGAATAAGTTAAATACGTCTAACTCTTCAAACTCATAGCCAGCTGTAATGGTATGTTGGTCAAGGTAGTAAGTACCCGCTACTTTAAATGTAGTGGTATCGTAATCTAAATCATTTGATTGACGAGAATCATCTGGACCAATGTAAACTGTACCACCGTTACCTGTGCTTATTTGCATTTCACCAAAGCTGCTTGCAGCATCAAGCGATTGTACCGTTGCGTCTAATTCTGATTTACCAATACGAACTTCAGTTGAAAAATCATCTGACCAATCTGAATACACAGACGCGATAATTGAAGTAAATTCTGCACTTTGGTCGTAAAAGTGGTTTGATAGTGAAACACGGCTAGAACCAGTGTCTGACTGTGAAACCGTATTACCGTCGTTGTAGTTGTAGATTAAGTTTGCACGGTGATCTTCGTTGATGTTCCAATCTAATTTAACTAAGATTTTTTCATCTTCAACAGGCATACTTGAAGGCATACCGCCTACGTCATAGCCATATACAGTTTGAGCAATGTTTGTAATACGAGCAATATCATCTGCAGTTACACTGCCGCTGCTTAAACCGTCGTAGTTAAACTGTTGCACACCTTCAAGCTTTTCGTATGAAGTGAATAAAAACAGTTTATCTTCGATTAACGGTAAGCCAACGTTAAAGCCGTAACGTTTTTCGGTGTAGTTACCGTTATCAACGTCTTCGCCTTCAATTTTATCGCCTTTTAATGAATCGCTTGTGTAATCATAGAAGATGCCACCGTGAACTTCATTACCACCAGATTTTGTTACCGCATTAATGTTACACGAGGTAAAACCACCGTACTGTACGTCAAATGGTGCTAGCTCAGCTGAAACCTGCTCAATTGAATCAAATGAGAAAGGGGCACGAATAGTAGGGTAACCGTTAGAGCTTAAACCAAAGTTATCGTTCATACGAACGCCATCTAGCGTTAAGCTGTTGTAACGAGGGTTACCACCACCACAGTTGATTGAACCACGGCTATCGTCAATTGTGATACGCGGGTCAATACGAATAATATCTTTTAAATCACGATTAATAGCAGGTGTGTTTTCAAGATCAGTTAAAGTAAATGTAGACGCTGGGCCAGTACCACCAGACATAGAGCTGATAGGTGCACCCGTTACTACAATTTGCTCCATGCTTGATTGTGGCTCAAGTGCAGCATTTACTGGGTAATCGTTACCAATGTTTAGGATAATGTTATTAAATTCTTGATCAGCATAAACATCAGAATCAACGATTACCTTGTAAGGACCACCAACACGAAGGCCTTTAGCAGTAAAGTAACCTGCATCGTTTGCTTCTGTTGTTTTAACTGAGCCAGACGGTACGTGTAAAATTGTTATTTTGGTACCTGGAGCTGGGTTACCGTTTGGACCGGTAATTTGACCCTTAATCGCAGAGGTTGTTTCGTTGGCGAATGCAGCGCCACTTACACTTACGCACGCAGCGATAGCAAGTGAGAGTGCTGTTTTTTGAAGTTTAGTCTTCATTTTCATTTCCCGTGAAAGTTATAATTAAATTGTTATTTTAAGTAGTATAAAGTCAGCAGTGTTGTTGAATTTATACTCTTGTAATATGCAAAATTAATTGCACAATTTATACTTGTATACTTAACTAAATTTGGATTAATTACTTATTGTTATGTTACCGCCGTTATGTGACAGTATTATGAAATGCAAACTTTATAATTCCTTTTACAATTAATTATTTACATTTTGTAATTAATACATTTTTAGCTGTATTATTTTAGCTATACTCCAGAGAGTGTATAAACATAAATTAATTCCCGTGTGTAGGTTTTTTATTTATAGGTTGATTGTTATTTTGTCGTTATTTTTAATTTTTTATTGTCATCTGACGAATCGAATAAATAGTTCAATACACCCGCAAGCCTAACGCCTGCTTTTTGCAAACGCTGCTTAACAAGCGGATTGTATTTGAAAACATAACTATAGCTCACTTCATCACTGGTTGAGGTATAAATATCTTCGGCCAGTTTGTGAGATTCCATCAGCCAAGTAGTAGGGCTGCTGTTTAAGTATGTTTTAATTAATGCTGCATCGTCGGTATCTATAAACTTAGCGTATTCAGTGTAAGCTAAGTTTTCATTTTCTATTAGTCCAGTGTCCCAAAGGCTGTGCAAATTGGTTTCGTTGTCAAAAAAATCAACTTTAATTAAATTGCCGCCTCTATCTTCACTTCGCCCAGCATGAAATGGTTGATGGCTGTCGCCAACCAAGTGAACTAAAAACTTTAAAGCAAACTGTTTTTCATTAAGGGAAGAGGTAGATGACTGAAGTGTATTAATAGAGAAGTAAATACCTTCTAGAATATTTGTTACATCGTCTTTGCTGTGTGTATGTGCGTGATTTAGAGAAAGTGTTTTATTTTTAGGAAGGTTTATGTAGTGCCAGCGTGAAGATTTTTTACGCCAAAATAGTTCAGGACTAGATCGCATCTCATCTGCCCAAGTAGAAATTTGAGCTAGGGATTGTCCTTCTAATAGTGGCAACAGGTTATACACTGTTTCGTCACTCAAATGTTGCTCAGCAATATGCCCAACAATTCGATGACCATTTTGACCCCACGCATACGCTTTAGAAGTTGTAAAAACAGCACCAATTATTAACGTTGTTGCTACGAGAGTAGCAATTTTAATGCGCATCAATGTTTCCTGCATTTATTTTTATTCACCTATTAGCTGGTGTAAACATTGTGATTGTTTTTGCTAAATATAGAAAGGAGTCAAGAGTATTCATTATTTCTTATTCATAATCGTTTTAAATCAACAGCTTAACTTTAATGGGTAAAATTACCTGTTGTAATAAGTAAATAATATTGTTCAAATAAAGCCTTAGCGTTGTTAGGTACATCTTATTGATGGGGTTTGGAAAGGTCATGTTACATAAACTGTCGTTTGTTACACTTTTGTTTCTGGTTATGGTTGCTGCATGGTCTGTTGGAAAGGTGAGCGTTAAAAGTGATGAAATAAATTTCCCAGAACTAATAAAAACGTCAACACAATGTTATACAACAGCCAGTGAAAACAAAAATCAGCTTATTGTATTTACGCCATCGCAAAGCGTGGCAGAGAAGCTTACAGAGTCTCTATGCCTTGATACCGTGGTAACGAAACAATACGGTTCAGTTAAAGGTTACTGGGGTGACAGTACAACGGAAAGCTTCGATTTTGTAGGCAAAGGGATTGCAGACCTCGTACTTGCAAAAAATAATATAATGGACGCCTTTAATGCAGAGCTAACTTATAACTATCAATCTGTGGTGGGCTTTTCTGATTACACCGCATTTTTTATCTCCTCAAAAGAAAAACCACGCTTAACAAAACAATACTTTTTAGATAAGCGTATAGGCTTATTAGATTACCCTACAAGCCGCTCTGGCCATATACTTCCAAAGAAAATGTTTAAAGATTTAAATATCAACTTAGCCAATTTAGATATTACTTACGCCAGTTCGCACAGCGAGCTTCGTGACTTATTAGCTAATGGGCAGGTCGATATTATTGCGTCTTTTTGGAAAGAAAGTGATGCTGCTCGTTTTTCAAAAAATTATATAACCCCTTTAAGTAATAAAATTTCAGGTTCGCGCTGGTATCTAAAAATGCAGCAAAACAATACAGATCTTTTATGTGCTGTACAGCGTCATATTCTTGATATGTCAAAGGAGCAGACACTGAGTTATTACAAAGAGGCGCAATCGTACTGGGATTGCAGTTCAGAGCAGGTAACAGCTAAAGATGAGAGCGTTAAAAATGGATAAGTATAAATATGTTTTTTTTGGCTGCGCTGTTTTTATTATTAACTGTTTAGTGTTTTATGTGTCTGTAATTAATGAGCAGAGTGACGCTATTAAACGCCAGGTTATTGAAACCGAAAAACAAGTTGCACTGGATTTACCGTTAATTGCGCTCTCTAATGAGCTTTTAAAGCACTCGGGTAACCAACATGCAGTGCAAGACTACTTATTAAAGCTCAACGGCTATTTAGACAATAACCTTCGCTTAGTTAAAATTGTGCCAAAATCTGCTAAACCTTTAACTTTAAAGCCAAACCAGTTTATAAGAACACTCAAGTCGAGCACTACCCATGTCTCTTTAGTGTTTGAGAAAAACGCACATTTTTGGTCAGAAAACAGGTTTTTGATTTGCTTGTTATTTTTAGTTTTGAGTATTTTATTTAGCAAATGGCTGAAGTCTATTATTGGTATGCCTGTAAATGCTAAAGGCCCAACACTAAACGCTGATACTGACTTAGGAAAACCAAAAGAGCTGGCATTGATCATTGATTTAAACACTAAAACACTCAGTAATAGTTATATGCCTGAGGCTACAGTGTGTTTAGCTAACAAACCGCTATGCTTTTATTTAGCATTAATAGAGTTTTGTCGTGATAATAAAGATGTTGTGCTAAATCAAAATAAATACGTGCCGGATGAGCTTATAGAGCTTGCTAATAAGTACTTTTATAGGTTGATTGAGCTTGGGCATACTATACGCAAGCGGCCAAATTTTAATAGCAGCTTAGAAAAAACACTCAGTGAGATTCGTGCAGCCCTAGACGAAGTCTTAAACGAACACCCTGATATGAAAGACATTTATTATCCGCCTAAAGCATATGGCGAGGGCTCTCGCTCACGTTTACACAGTTACGGTTTAATAAATATTGCAAAGGGAAACATAGAAATAAAAGGAAAGTAGTCAGCTACTTTCCTTAAACTTATCTTTTAATAACGTTTGTTATTTAGGTGCAAACTGCGCAGCTTTAAGTGGACTATTTTGCGAGACAAAGGTTTTAAGTGCCTGGGCATCGGTTTCATCTGTGCTCACAAACCCTTTGAGTTTATTAATAGCAGGGTAACCGTCACCACCTGATGCGTTATAGCTATTTAAACTCATACGGTAAGTTTTATTTTCATCAAGTGGCTTACCATCAATGAGTACACTGACTAATTTGCCATTTTTACGGGTAAACGCTAATTTGTGATATTGCAAATAGGCACCTGCATCAACAGGGAAGCTGGTCACTGTTTCTAAGTAGTTCCATAAATCACGCCCTTGCCAGTCCATGTAAGTAATGCGATTTTTAAACGGGTGTACTTTTAAAATATCTTTATAGCTAATATCGCCAGCTTCAATAGAGCTTCTTATTCCGCCACCACTAATCAGGCCAAAGTCGGCGCCAACTACATTCATTTGTGCCTGTATAATCACACGCGCTAAATTAGTTTGTTGGTAACGTACCTTGTTTCTATCGCCCTCTAAACGCGCATCAACACTGCCAATTTTACCTGCAATTTGTTTTGCGCCTTTTGCTTGGTAACTTGCTAAAAAAGCTTCTAGGGTCGGATCGGGTTTAATGTATTCGTTGGCTAATACTTGTTTACTAGACCCGTCGGCTTGAATTTCATCAACATATAAATTAACTGGCAGTAATTTATAATCAAGTAGGGTGAGCTTTTCGTTTTCTAGTTTAAACTCTGCCTTACCCACATACTTGCCCCACTCATGTGCTTGCATAATCCATGTGCCGTTTTGCTGATCGGGCTTACACGCAAGACCGGGTTTAAAGTTATCGTCATTTTTATTTTTTGCTGCCATACAAACCGGCTCTTGCGAGTGACCACCAATAATCATATCTAAGGTATTAGCGGGTAAAGAGCGGGCAAGTGTGACATCACCCGGGGCATTAATCCCAAAGTTTGCATCTACATAATGGCCCATGTGAGTAAGTGCAATAGTGATATCGGGGTTGTATTGCTCATTAATTTTTTTAGCGAGAGCTGCCGTCACATCAACGGGGTCTTTAAATTCTAAATGGCCAATATATTGTGGGTTAGCTATTTTAGCGGTGTCTGTAGTGGTAAGTCCTATAACCGCAATTTTTAAGCCCTCCTTTTCAAAAATTTTATAGCCTTGAAATGCGCTTTCCCCAGTTGCTTTGTCAAAAATATTTGCAGACAGTAAGGGAAAGGTAGCCCATTGCTGCTGCTTAGTTAAAACGCTCAGTGGGTTATCAAATTCATGGTTTCCAATTGCCATAGCATCGTAACCGAGTAACGACATTCCCTTAAAATCGGGCTCTGCGTGTTGTAAGTCTGACTCAGGTATACCGGTGTTAATATCACCGCCAGAAAGCAGTAATACTGCATGCCCTTGCTGTTGAGCTTTGTTACGTAAAGCGTCAATTAACGTTTTACGCGCTGCCATACCATATTCACCTTTTTCGTTATGCCAAAAGCGCCCGTGATTA
Source organism: Pseudoalteromonas sp. TB51 (assembly GCF_000498055.1). Classification (NCBI taxonomy): domain Bacteria; kingdom Pseudomonadati; phylum Pseudomonadota; class Gammaproteobacteria; order Alteromonadales; family Pseudoalteromonadaceae; genus Pseudoalteromonas; species Pseudoalteromonas sp. TB51. Next base: position 5,676 of record NZ_AUTO01000067.1, on the reverse strand, counting down.
TCGTTAGTATGTAATACAGTAATATACTGTGGGGCAGTGGAGGTGTTTAAAGGTGAGTTTGTACAACCTATAACAGATAAAATAACTGAAAATAAAATAATTATACGCATGAAATACCCATTTATTATGGTGTGCTTAATTTATTAGGCGGTTAGTTTAAACTAATTTAGCGATAAATAACGTACTTATTTTATACTTTTTTATATTCGAGTTTTAAAAGTAATATTAAATTATTAAATGCTTTTACACAAAGCGAATACAGCGAGTGTTATTTAAAAGAATATGTAATGAAGTGTAACTAAAAGGGTGTTAATTGTAGTTGTGCCTTCTAAATGCTTTTCCTAGGCGTATAGTGTGGATTAGTATTAACACTTAATTTAAATAACAATAACAAAAAGGACTCATAATGAAAAAGTGCCTGATTGGCTCACTACTTGCGTTTTCGTGCTTTACTAGCCAAGCCACTATTGTTGAAATGCAAACTTCGCACGGGGTGATAGAGCTTAACTTGTTTGATCAACAAGCCCCCAATACGGTTGCTAACTTTTTAAGTTATATTGAAGGTGACGCATATAACCAAACCGTAATACACCGCTCAGTCAGCGACTTTGTAATACAAGGCGGTGGCTTTACATTTACCGACGAATTAGTGCCAATAGCCACCAAGCCTGCTGTTGTTAATGAGCCTGTTTTATCTAATGTGAAGGGCACAATCGCGATGGCTAAATTAGCCAACGATGAAAACAGCGCAACGAGCCAGTGGTTTTTTAATATGGTTGATAATAGCGAAGCGCTTGATACCCAAAATGGCGGTTTTACAGTATTTGGACAAATTACAGCGCAAAGCCAAGCTACGCTCGATAATATTGCTGGATTGGTACACTGCGGCGATATCCCATTGGTTGATATAACCAGTGAACAATGCTCAAGTAGCGATGTCGCTCTTAGCAGCGCTAACTTTGTAACTATTAATAGTGTGGTGGTATTAGATGACGACCCGCTTTCATCTGCCAACTTAAACCCAATAGCCAATACATTAATAAGCCAAGACGATTCATCANGGCTGGCTCATCAAGCAGTTCGGGTGGGAGTATGGGTGTTGGTTTTTGCTTAATTGCACTGCTTGGTGTGGGTAAACGCTTAAAACGCGCTAAATACTAATTATGTGTTAAACAGTCAATAAAAAAGCGGCTAATTAAGCCGCTTTTACTAAAATGCTAAAATTCGCCAAACAATCGCGAGCCATAAAGCAAACACACTGGCGCAGCCTAGTAAAAAAACATTAAATCGCAGTCTTACATTATTACTGCCAATATGAATAACCGTATGCACAATACGCGAAATAACAAATAAGCACGCAAGCGCAGTAATTAAGTAGCTAGCGCTGTTAAGTTGCAATGCAACAATACAACCGATATAAAAAAGCACTGGTATTTCAAACTGATTGGTAAAGTTTCTATCTGCTACGCGTACGGTATCGCCTGCGTTATCAAGGCGCATGGTTTTAAAATCGCTCAACTGTAGTTGTTTGTTTTTTGCAGCAGCAAAGCGTCGCTTGCCCATAATTAACATTACAATGAGCGATAATGTTACTTGTGCAAACATGGCGAGTATTATTATTTTTTCCATCCTATTTCCTTCGTTATTATTTTACTGACTTTAAGTATGCAGGTGTTTTTCACAATGTGTTACATAAATTAGTATTATTTTGTGGTAAACCCTTAATTGTTAGTGTTAATTTAGCTTTATTACGTTGTTTTGAGCGCATCCTAAGCGCAATTTTAATGGAAAAACAAAATGAAAAAAATTCTTGGTTTTAGCGTCATCGCTTTAGCAGTTTTAAGTGGCTGTACAAATACATCATCTACCTCATCGGTTACTAGTTCTTCGCAAAGCTCCTTACTTTCAGACACATTAGTTGTAAGCCCAAATGATACGCGCGAATATAAAACCCTTACCCTCGAAAACGAAATAGAAGTCATTTTAGTCTCTGATCCAAGCGCTGAAAAATCAGCAGCATCGCTAAGTGTAGGCGTAGGCTTACTACACGACCCTATGATGCAGCAGGGTATGGCACATTACTTAGAGCATATGCTTTTTTTAGGCACAGAGCGCTACCCCGATACAAAAGGCTACTCTGACTTTATGACCAAAAATGGCGGGGTAAATAATGCGTATACCTGGCTCGATATTACAAACTACATGTTTAAAATTAATAACGATGCCTTTGATGAAGCGCTAGACCGTTTTGCTGATTTTTTTAAAGCCCCTAAGCTGTACCCTGAATATGCAGATAAAGAAAAAAACGCTGTAAATGCCGAGTGGTCAATGCGCCGCGAAATGGACTTTTTTGGCCAGTTTAAACTTGCCCGTAAAATGATGGGTGATCACCCTGCAAATCGCTTTTTAATTGGTAACCTAGAAACGCTAGGAGACAAAGAAGGCAGCCAATTACACAAAGAAACGGTCGACTTTTACAATAAATACTATTCATCTAACATCATGAAAGTGGCGCTTATTTCAAACTTGCCAATAGAGCAAATGGAACAAAAAGCAAAAACTTATTTTGCCGATATCGAAAATAAACACATTGAAAAGCCAACCGTTACTGCAGAGCTTGATTTTGATAAAGCCGGTGGCAAAAAAGTATATTACTCACCTAATGAAGACGTAAAACAGCTGCAACTTGAGTTTACTATTAATAACAACAGCAGCGACTTTGCGGTTAAACCTAACCGTTATGTCAGTTATTTATTAAGTAATGAAATGCCAGGTAGCCCGGCACAATTACTACGCGACAAAGGCTGGGTATCGCAATTAACAGCGTCTCCTTCTCCTAGTCAGTACGGCAATTACGGCGCGCTTACTATTTCGCTAGAATTAACCGATGAAGGCATGAAAAACCGCGAAACAATTGTCGCAACTATTATGCAATACATTGAACTGATTAAAAAAGAAGGTGTAGATGCTAAGTACTTTAATGAAATTCGTACATCACTTAGCAATCAATTTAAGTTTTTAGAAAAAGGCGATGAGTTTAGCTATGTCAGCTCGCTAACTGGTAGCATGCAAGATTACCCATTAAATCATGCCATTGATGCGCCTTACTATTATGCCAAATTTGACGCAGAGGCGATAAACGAGGTACTTAAGCAGTTAAATGCCGATACGCTGCGCGTTTGGTATATTTCGCAACAAGAAGAAACCGACTCGCAACTGCATTTTTATGATGGTAAATACCGCATAGAAGATATTAGCGATGCCGAAATTGCCAGTTGGAAAACATCAAGCGAGTTTAAGCTTGCTTTACCAAGTGTAAATAACTTACTACCTGAAAGCTTTGCCATTAAAACAGCTGAGTTTAAAGAGCAAAAACACCCTGAACTGGCTTACGATAAAAACGGCGTAAAAGTATGGCGCCAAGCAAGCCAAAAATTTGCTGCCCAGCCAAAGGGGTTGGTTGAGGTATATATTAATACTCAGCCAGGCTTAAATGATATTAATGCTGAAGTACTTTACTCAGTATGGGCCGACTTATATAACATTCAACAAAGCCAACTAAGCACCGAAGCCGCCATTGCCGGCATGAGCGTTAACCTTGCGCCAAGTAATGGTTTAGTTTTATCAATGAGTGGCTTTACCGATAAGCAAGATGTACTTTTAAAACAAGCGCTAAGCGGGTTAAAAGCCGATGTAACGGCACAAGCATTTACCCAAGCAATTGATCGCTACAAACGTGGCTTGTTAAATCAGCAAAAGCAATTTCCGTATGCGCAAGCATTTGGCGCCTACTCAAAACTTATCCGCACAGGCAGCTTTGATACAGAGGCACTGATAAAAGCGGCAGAATCGTTAAGCGTTGCCGATTTAAACAAGCTAAAAACAGCCACATTTGCCACCAACGATTTACGTGTATTTAGCTACGGTAATTACAACCAGCAAGATATAGAATCGATAGCCACTGAGTTAAGTGCCACTTTACCAAGCAATCATACATCGAGTGAGTTTGCGCGTAGTAAAGCATGGTTACCACAGCCAGGCGAAACGCGAGTATTGCAAAAAGATATTGATGTTGCCGATGTGGCAGTAGTTGATATGACCGTTCACCCAGTGCCAGGGTATAAACAAAAAGCGCAAGCTGCGGTGTTACAAAGCCACTTTAGAACCATTGCATTTGATAAAATGCGTACCGAAGAGCAACTTGCATACGCCGTAGGCGCGCTGGCTCGCCCAATAGAGGATTACTCGGCAATTGGCTTGTTTATTCAAACACCTGTTAAAGGACCAAAAGAAATACAGGCACGTTTTGATCAATTCAAAAAAGAGTACGCGGTAGAGCTTGATAATATGAGCTTAGATACTTTTGCTCAACTTAAAAATGCCACGCTTGTATCACTAAAAGAGCAGCCTAAAAACCTAAGCGATGAAATGGGGCCACTTATTACCGATTGGTATCGTGAAAACTTTAACTTTGACTCTAAGCAAAAGCTAATTGATGAAGTTGAAAAAGTAACGCTTGAAGATATTAAGCAGTACTACAAACAAACTATGTTAAACCCACAAGCCGCACGTTTAAATGTGCAGTTACGTGGTACTAAGTTTGTAGAAAGCGACTTTGCTGATTTACCAAATCAAACCAAAATTCAATCGCTTGAAACCTATTACAATGGTATTAAACTACAAAAATAAGCTATATTTATACGGCTAAACGAATACCAATCCGCTTAATTAAGTATTATTGTGGATAGGTAAAACACCCCAGTGTAGTACTACATTGGGGTGTTTTATTTGTATTAACTTAATTTATGCCATAACAATAAAGCCGACAACGGCAAGTGCCGCGGCAATTAATGTATAAGGCAGTTGTGTTACTGCATGGCTCATTAAATTACAGCCAGAGCCTTGTGCTGCAAGTACGGTAGAGTCTGAGTAAAAACAGGCTTGGCTACCAAATGATGAGGCAGATAACAACGCGCCAATAACCAGTGGAATATTAGCGTCAACGGCAGTTGCCAGTGGCATAACTATTGGGATCGACACAGCAAAAATACCCCAACTAGAGCCTGTAGCAAACGCTAACACTGCCATAGCAATAAATACCACCGCCGGTAAGTATTGGGCAGTCATGTACGGGCTCAAACTACCGATCACAAACTGCGCTAAGCCAATTAAGTCGCACACATCTTTAAATATAAATGCCGCTATTACAGTGCCAATAGCCGGTATCATGCTTTTAAAGCCATCAAGCATGCGCTCTATCATTTCGCTAAAGCTCATTAATTTTTGTAGTGCATAAAAAGGAAGCGTTACCGCCATAGTTGCCAATAAGCCTTTATATACATCTATTTCAAAGTAAACTGTAAAGGCTACTAGTAAAATTATAGGCAGTAAAAAGTTGTGCAATTTTCCTTTAGGGTCGGCATCTTCAAAGCTTTCTTCTACTGCTTTTACAGCGTATTCGTCGGCTGTTTGAATATCACTAAATTGCGCAGGGTCTACAGTGGCCTGCTCAACTTGTGCTAACCTTTCGGCTTTTTTCATAGGCCCAATAGCAGGTATTACACCCAGTACCACTAACAAAACCACCAATACTGCAAACCAGGCGTAAAACATATAAGGAATGGCTTGAATATAAACCGCAATGCCTTTGCCCTCCTCGGCAATGCCGTTATCGAC
>NZ_AUTO01000066.1:0-30850 GCF_000498055.1 Pseudoalteromonas sp. TB51 | reverse complement strand
AACAGGGTTGAGCGGTAATCATCGTCTAGCCCTGCCATTTTCTTTTTCCTCGCCATACTAGCTGACTTAGATGTATCTTGTTTAAAAAGCGCCATGGCTATCTTTCGCATTACATTAAACATTAATGGCCCTTGAAGTTTGCGTATTCTCGATTCATCTTCTCTGAAGTTCATATCAAGCATCCAATGCATGCTTTCAACCTGCCAGTGACTGCGTACCGCATTGAGTGCTTGCGCTGCATTTAAGTCTAATGAACTTATATACCAGCGTGTTTCAGTGGTATCCGACCCTGCCGACTTATCATGAACTTCAGCCCTGACCTTAATAATACTCGTTAAGCCAGGCCAACGATAATCCTTGCCTAACCAGCTTTTATCTATAAGTAACTGCTGGCATGTACGTGTTTCAACACGCCCATGTCCTGAGCTTATTTCGGTATATTCATCACAATTATGCTGAGTTAACCTTTCACGCTCGCACTTGTGCCACCACGCTTCTAGTTCCTTTTGCATGCCTGAATGATTACCTTTAAGTGCAAGAATATAATCTGCTTTTTGTTGGATGATTTGTTTTGCTATTTCTTGTTGGCATCCCATCGCATCTAACGTAATGATACTGTTTTCAATATCGAGCAGGGTGAGTAATTCTGGTATTGCGGTGATTTCATTTGTTTTATTATCAACAGCCGTCTGCCCAAGCACTAACTGGTGTTGGCAACTCCATGCACTGACCGTGTGTAAGGCACTTTTTCTGTCTTTTGTGGTAAATGAACGTCGTGCGGTTTTGCCATCGATAGCGATGATATCTGCACCTGTGGTTTCAATCAGTGATGATATCCAAGATTGAAATGCCCTTTCTATTTCATTTGCTTTTAACCGACACATGACGCGAGCAATCGTGTCATGTTTTGGAATTCCTGCGTTGAACGTACCGTATTTTTTTAACCAATCAAGCTTTAGGTGCCCAAAGTCTTCAATATCTTCCCATCCTTCTGCACCAGAGAGTACAGCGCTAATAGCAAGGAGAAGAATATCGATAAGTTCATGCTTTTTACAACGTTCAATGCGAGGATCTGTAATTGAATTAAAATGTTTCAGAAAAGTAGTGCTCATATTTATGCGACCAAGTAATTATTATGCCTTGATCTGATCACTACTTGCTCTATAAGTTCAATTTATAATGATCTTGCCGTGTGTGTGCTCTTTTATATTAGCAGGCTTTATTGCATGTCTAAAAATAAGCTTAGGGGCTTTATTTTATTTGCTTATAGGGCAATATAATTGGCAAGAATTGGCAGATAATTACGTATACCTAAGTGCTATCATTTGGTTTCCTGAGGCAATGCTTAACGGTATGGCCATTACGCTTTTGATCACTTATCGGCCACACTGGGTCAAAACTTTTTATGATAAGGACTACCTAGACTCATGAGTCTGCAATACCAATGCCCTTTATGTAACCACGCACTTTTAAAACATAATTCATCACTTCGATGTGACAATAATCACACCTTCGACTTTGCCAAAGAAGGCTATGTAAATTTATTACCGGTGCAACACAAAAACTCAAAGCAACCGGGTGATTCGCTTGAGATGGTACAAGCAAGGCGTGCTTTTTTAGAGCAAGGCTTTTATGCATTTTTACAGCGCGCATTAAGTAATATAATTAGTGAGCGCAAACCAAACGTGCTAATAGATTTAGGCTGCGGCGAAGGATTTTATACTCATGCCATTGCCGATAAAATAGAGGCGCAGGTATACGGCGTCGATATTTCTAAATCAGCCGTAAAATATGCAGCAAAACGATACCCACAATGTCATTTTAGCGTTGCATCAATTAGCCAGGCGCCTTTTAAGTCAGGCACTGCTGACGTATTGCTGAGTGTTTTTGCGCCTTTGTTTGAACAAGAGCTGGCGCGTTTAGCTGCGCCAAATGCCACATTAGTAGTTGCAAGCCCAGGGCCGTGGCATTTAAAAGAGCTGAAAGAATATATTTATGCAGATGTAGCAAAACACACTGAAATTGACACGCCAAGCGGCTTTATAAAAGCAGATCAAAAGCTCATTACAGAGCAGGTTACGCTTAATTTTTCAGATATTAAAAATTTAATAATGATGACACCATTTGCGTGGAAATTTAGACCTGAACATTGGCAAACTCTTGAAGAAAAAGGCGCCCAAAGCGTCACCCTATCGTTTTACATTACCGAGTTTAGTAAAGCCGATTGATATTTTAATAACGAGTGTTTGTGAAGAAATTACTGACCGGCTATATTGAGTTAGCTCATATGCCAGAGGGAGTGCTTAAATAAATGGAGCAAAGCGTGCGCTCTGCTCATACACTTATAGATAAACGCGCTCTAAAATTGTTCTTTAGTAAACGCTTTATCCATTTTATCAAACATGTCTTTTAATAAGTGTGCAAGCTCCATATAACGGGGCTTGTTTTCGCTTATTTGGGCTTGATAGCCATTTGCCACCATTTTGGTATATAACTCGTTGTACCATTTTTGCATGCTCGGTTCTAATGGTGTTTCGGCTCGCTTACCTAACCAAAACAAGCCTTGCAACGGCAACGATAAAAAAAACAATGCACTGGCAATCGCTTGCGGTAAAAAATCGGGGCCTAAATAGTTAAGCTGAAAAAATAACGTAAGCATGGCTAATATTGGCATTACAGTAATTGCCAGCTCGGTTGCCTTAATTACTTTAAATTCGTTAAACAACGGTGCTAACTCTTTACGCATAGGCCATTTTTTTGCATATGCCCTACCCGTCTGTAATTGTGACATCACACTTTTTTGCATCATGACTCCTCACATCTAAACTTTTAAACCCGTAGCGCCTGCTTGCCACTGCCTGTAAGTGTAACACAAATAAATAGCTTCACACTTTAGCAGTAAAAGTTATTGTTTTTGTATATATAAGCAACTAAACACTAAACTAAATTTATTAACTGGGTTAAAATACGCATCTTATAAATTAGACTTTAGTCGCTTTTTTATCACCTATATGGTGGCTAAGTTTACCTTTAATTTGCACCTTAAGTGTATTGTTCATATCTTAACGTACACTTACTAAATTTATTGTTTATGGAAACTGTATCTATGCCAACTACGCCCTCTAAATCACAACACGTTTTAGTATTAAACTGTGGTAGTTCGAGTTTAAAATTCGCCATTATTGATGCTGATAACGGGCATGAAATTATTTCGGGCTTAGCTGAACGCCTAGGTTCAGAAAATCCATCTATTAAATATAAATACCAAGGTGATAAAACCGTTATCACCTTAGCTGCTAATCAAGCGCATGGTGAAGCAATTAATACGCTTGTGAGCCTAATTAAAGATCACCACTTAGATGAGCATTTAATTGCCGTAGGCCATCGTGTTGTTCACGGTGGTGAGCACTTTACTCAATCTGCATTAGTGGATGAAAAAGTCATTGCGGGTATTTCAGATGCTTCAAGCCTTGCCCCTTTACATGGCCATGCCAACTTACTGGGTATTTCATCAGCGCAGGCTTCGTTTGCTGGTTTGCCACAGATTGCTGTTTTTGACACTGCATTTCATCAAACCATGGATAAAGTAGCCTACTTATATGCACTCCCTTACAAGCTATACACAGAGCACGGTGTTCGCCGTTACGGTATGCACGGCACAAGCCACTATTATGTAGCAGGCCAAACCGCTAAATTAATTAATAAGCCTGTTGAGCAAAGCAATTTTATTAGTGCGCATTTAGGTAATGGTTGTTCTGTATGTGCAATTAAAGGCGGTAAAAGTGTAGATACTAGCATGGGCTTAACCCCGCTTGCTGGGTTAGTAATGGGCACCCGCAGCGGTGATATCGACCCTGGTTTATTTAACTTTTTAACAACACAACTTAATTACGATGCAAAACAAATCGACAACTTACTTAATAAAGAAAGTGGTTTGTTAGGTATTAGTGAACTGTCTAACGACTGCAGAACCATTGAAGAAGCTGCTATAGCTGGCCATGAAAAAGCCGCCCTTGCACTTGACATTTTTTGCTACCGCCTTGCTAAACAAATTGCCGCCTACATGGTGCCATTACAGCAGTTAGATGCGCTTATTTTTACCGGTGGTATAGGCGAAAACTCAGATATTATCCGCGATAAAGTAATCACACAACTGGCGTTTTTAGGCTTAGATTGCGATAAACAAGCCAACTTAGATGCGCGATTTGGTAATGAAGGCATTATTAGCTCTGACAACGCGATCACTAAAGCGGTTGTAATGCCAACTAATGAAGAATGGGTAATTGCCCTTGATGCCGCTAACATTGTGAAGGAGCTTTAATTATGGCACGTCGTATTATGTTAATTCCGGTTTCTACGGGTGTTGGTTTAACATCTGTTTCTGTCGGGTTAGTGCGTGCGCTTGAGCAAAAAACCGTGAAAGTTAACTTTTTCAAGCCAATTGCCCAACCACGTACGGGTGAAACAGGCCCTGAAAAGTCAACTCAAATTATTATGCAAGGCTCATCAATTACCCCACCAACTCCTTTTGCATTAAGCTATGCAGAGCAAATGATTGGCGATGGTAAAGGCGATGATTTACTTGAAGAAATAGTAGAGCGCTTTGAAAGTAAAATTAACGATGACGAAGTGGCTATTATTGAAGGCATGGTGCCTACTCGCCGCCAACCTTACGCAGGGCGTGTAAACCGCGAAATAGCCCAAACTCTGGGTGCCGATATAGTATTTGTATTAACCCCTGGTAATTACACCATTACGCAAATTGAAGACCGTTTAGAAATTGCTGCTGGGTATTATGGTGGCATTGATCACCCGCGGGTTTTAGGCTGTATTTTTAACAAAGTGAATGCCCCGCTTGATGAAGAAGGCCGCGCCCGCGCTGATTTGGTCGATTCATACAAAGCTGAAGAGCTCGATAACGAATTAAACCGTTTAGCTTCTTTACCTATTTTTAGAAAAAACCCTTTTATGCTTTTAGGCGCCATCCCGTGGGACTTTGATTTAGTTGCGCCGCGCGTGAAAGATTTAAGCGCGTATTTAAAAGCCACTATTATTAACGAAGGCGACATGCTACACCGTCGCTTACGCCGTATTACATTTTGTGCGCGTACCGTATCAAACATTTTGAACCACTTTACACCGGGCGCATTATTAGTCACCCCGGGCGATCGTTCAGATATTTTAGTCGCTGCGTGTTTGTCTGCCATGAACGGCACTAAAATTGGTGCTATTTTACTTACCGGTGGTTTTGAACCAGAGCCGCGTATAATGGCGCTGTGTGAACAAGCAATGCAAACAGGCTTGCCTATTTTAGCCACAGAGGCCGATACTTGGCGTACATCATTACTACTGCATAATTTTAATATGGAAGTACCAAGCGATGATGACCAACGTATTGAAAAAGTAAAAGATCACAACGCAGAATATATCGATTCTGATTGGCTCGATACGCTTGCAAAAAATGTTGGTAAAACACGTAAGCTCTCTCCTCCTGCGTTTCGTTATTTACTTACAGATAAAGCCCGTAAAGCAGCTAAAACAGTGGTACTTCCTGAAGGAAATGAGCCGCGTACTATTAAAGCCGCGGCTATTTGTGGACAACGTGGTATTGCCAAAACAGTATTACTTGGCGATCGCGATGAAATAATGCGTATTGCCGAGCAACAAGGTATTGAGCTTAACGAACATGTAAGTATTGTTGAGCCAAAATCGGTGATTAACGACTATGTTGCACCTATGGTCGAAATTCGTAAAAGCAAAGGCTTAACAGAAGTCGTAGCACAAGAGCAATTACAAGATAATGTTGTACTGGGCACTATGATGCTTGAGCAAGGTAAAGTCGATGGCTTAGTATCTGGCGCTGTTAACACAACAGCTAATACAATTCGCCCACCGCTGCAGTTAATTAAAACCGCTCCAGGGTCATCACTTGTATCATCTGTGTTTTTTATGCTGCTGCCTGACCAAGTACTGGTATATGGCGACTGTGCAATTAACCCCGACCCTAATGCAGAACAATTAGCAGATATCGCTATTCAGTCAGCCGACTCTGCAGCCGCGTTTGGCATAGAGCCACGTGTTGCCATGATAAGCTACAGCACAGGTACTTCTGGCTCTGGCGCCGATGTTGAAAAAGTGCGTGAAGCCACTAAAATTGCTCAACAAAAACGTCCTGATTTAATTATTGATGGGCCATTGCAATACGACGCTGCGATTATGGAAAATGTTGCTCTTAAAAAAGCACCAAATAGCCCAGTAGCCGGTAAAGCTACGGTATTTATTTTCCCAGACCTTAATACCGGTAACACAACCTACAAAGCCGTACAACGTAGTGCCGATCTAATCAGCATAGGGCCTATGCTACAAGGTATGCGAAAGCCCGTTAACGATTTAAGCCGTGGCGCATTAGTCGATGACATAGTGTACACCATTGCACTTACGGCTATTCAAGCAGCTCAAGTTGAAGCGCTCGCAAACGCCTAAATCAAACTAGTGCTTTTTATAGCCTAGCTAATATTTACTTATTAATTAGTTAGTTAGGCTATTTATACCTACCAATTCCCATACTTATCCACAGAAATTGTGGGTAAGTTTTAAATCCTTATTACCCACAGTCACACAGCCTTTATTTTAGTGGCTGTTACACCTTTAATTTAAAGCCAATAATCTATACTATTAACTGACTCTATACGCTGTTTGCAGGTTATTAATGTCAAAACAAACATTACAATTACACAGCACGCTGTTGTCAATTCATAGTTTAGAAGTGGATGCAGACATTCCTGTAGCGCTATTAAAATTACCCCTATTTTTTATTTCTAAAACTCACGATGAGCTTTCTATTGTTTGCCCTAGTCATTTTGCTATTGAGTGTTTAGATACAGAGCCTGATTGGCAAGCACTTGAAGTAGTTGGCCCGTTGGGGTTTTCTTTAACGGGGATTATGGCCAATATATCTGGCGTGCTTGCAAAGGCTAATATTTCTATTTTTTCTATCTCAACCTACGACACAGATTATATTTTGGTAAAAAAACACACTGCGCAGCAAGCCATCACTGCACTTAAAAAAGATGGCTACAATTTAGTAGTAGATCAATAAATGAGAGCAGCCTCTATCGAGTTTTTAGCGCAAAATAAGCTCCCCGCCAGCGCATTAAAAATTACCAGCCCCTTTAGCGGCAAAGTCATTGATTTGAACCTGCACCCTGAGCCCTTTTTTAAATTTTCTACCCTTGGGCCAACTATGTTGGTTGCATTAAGTAATCATAAAATTTTAGCGCCCTTTGATGGCACTTTAGTGCAGGTTAAAAATGCAGGATGTGAATTTATTCTCCAAGCAAATAACGGTTTAAAGGTTCTCATTAACTTGTCACTACCGGCGCAGCAGCCTATTACACACACACATATTGCACAGCTAAATGGCAGCAAAATAAGCAAAGGGCAGCGCTTAGCTTACTTTGATTTACGCGAACTTAAATCGCCCTTACTGGCCAGCTTGGTGCTATTAAATGGCCATAACTTAGGCACTTTTCATTATTCACACACGCAAATAAATGCGGGTGTAGACCCCCTTTTAACTATTATTAAGAAGAACTAAACCTATGATCACTCTTTACGGCATTAGTAATTGCGACACCATTAAAAAAGCCAAAAAATACCTCGCCGACAACAACATAGATTTTACCTTTCACGATTACCGAAAAGACGGTGTAAACGAGCATCTTGTAAGCGAATTTGCTGAGCATATTGACTGGGAACAGTTAGTTAATAAGCGTGGTACAACCTATCGCGCACTCGCTGATGAGCAAAAGCAAAACCTAAACAAAGACACGGCTATAACATTACTTGTAGAGCAACCAGCTATGATCAAGCGCCCAGTGCTTGTTAATAACAACAGCTACCACTTAGGCTTTAAAGCTGCGCAATACGATGAGATATTTAAATAATGACACATGAAGTAATTGCACTTGCACAAGCGCTTATTCAGCGCGAGTCGGTAACCCCTGAAGATGCGGGTTGCCAATCAATGATGAACGAGCGTTTAAAAGCCCTAGGATTTAATATCGAGTCGTTGTTTTTTACCGATACACTCAATACATGGGCCCGAAAAGGAAACGAGTCGCCACACTTTTGTTTTGCAGGCCATACCGATGTTGTCCCTACAGGCCCTGCACAAAACTGGCAGCACCCGCCATTTTCAGGCTTAATTGAAGATGGTTTGCTGCATGGCCGAGGCGCAGCTGATATGAAGGGCTCTCTAGCGGCGATGCTTGTTGCTACTGAGCGCTTTGTAGCTAAAAACCCTGATCACAAAGGCTCTATCTCATTTTTAATTACCTCTGATGAAGAAGGCCCCTTTATCAACGGCACAACCAAAGTAATAGACACGCTTGAAGCACGCGGCGAAAAAATTGATATGTGCTTAGTGGGTGAGCCTTCATCGCGAGATGTACTCGGTGATGTAGTGAAAAATGGCCGTCGTGGCTCCCTTACTGGCTTTTTAAAAGTAAAAGGTGTGCAAGGCCATGTAGCCTACCCCCACTTAGCACAAAACCCAATTCATTTGGCTGCCCCCGCCATTACTGAACTTAGCCAAACAGTGTGGGACAACGGCAATGAATTTTTCCCTGCAACCAGCTTCCAAGTATCAAATATAAAGGGTGGCACGGGGGCCGGTAATGTCATACCGGGCGAGCTTGAGGTGCAATTTAATTTTAGATTTAGTACCGAAGTAACTCATCAGCAACTGCAAGAACGGGTTAATGCTATTTTACAAACGCATGACTTAAACTACGAATTAAGCTGGATAGTAAACGGCTTGCCGTTTATAACCGAGCATGGCCCGTTAGTTGATGCCACTGTAAATGCGATTAAATCTGTTACGGGGTTAACCACTAACCTCGAAACCACCGGGGGTACGTCAGATGGGCGCTTTATAGCGCAAACAGGCGCAAAAGTGATTGAACTAGGCCCCCGCAACGCCACTATTCATAAAGTAGATGAATGTGTAAGCACCGATGATTTAATCGCTTTAGCTGATATTTACGAACAAATTTTAGAACAATTGTTAACCTAATGGCACTCGATACCAATACATTAGCAATGTGTATCACTGGACAAAGTGATACACACCTCACTGAGATTCAATCGCATCGGTTACATACTGATATTATTGATGACTTTTTAGCCCTGCAAAATGGCGCTAAAAATGCTGGTTTTGAGTTGACTATTGCCTCAAGTTTTCGCGATTTTAATCGCCAAGCTATGATTTGGAATAAAAAGTTTTTAGGTATACGCCCTGTTTTTAATAAACAGCAACAGATAGTGGATTTAAGCCAACTAAATGAGTTGGAAAAATGCACGGCTATTATGCTCTACTCTGCCTTGCCAGGGGCTAGTCGGCATCATTTAGGTACCGACCTTGATGTGTATGATACCGCTGCAATTAACGATGACTATAAGCTGCAACTTACCCCTGATGAATACCAACATGGGGGACCATTTGCGCCACTCAGCCAGTGGCTTGATAAAAATCTAGCTAAATATGGTTTTTATCGCCCCTACAAACAGGATTTAGGCGGCGTAGCACCTGAACTTTGGCATATTAGCCATATTAAGCAATCTCAGCGGTTAGTAAACACATTGAGCGAAGCGATGCTTTACGAATGTATAAGCAACAGCGATTTAGAGGGTAAGTCAGCTATTTTAGATAATTTACCCGCGCTATATAAACGTTTTATAACAAATGTAAGCCCGCCTTAATAGCGGGCTTTTCTTGGCATTACCGCGCTGTATGCTTATTTAATATAAACACCAATACCGAGCCGAGTATTAGTGAGCTTGCAATAATAAACTCCACTGTTACCTGCTCAGATAAAAACAACATACCAGCGATAGCAGCCAGNCCGCCGCTTGCGTGCTTTTTAGTAGCGGCATGGCCACATACCAAATACTGTAACCAATGCCTGATGCAATGGCGCCCGAGGCGCACGCTAGCAGCACCCCTTGCATACTTACTGTTTTTAAATAGCCTATTGCTACAAGTAATAAAACAGGAATAGCCACTAAGCTTCTTATAAAGTTAAAGGCGGTGGTCCGCAGCGGCGATACACACGCTTTACCGCGTATACTGTAAACGCCCCATGCAACACCACTTAACGCCATAAGCGAGGCCCCTAACAAAGAAGGCACAGCGGCAGAGGGCAACATTAAATACACAAATCCAGCTAACGCGACAAAAAAAGCCCCCCACTGCAATTTACTCAGCTGCTCTTTTTTATATATGCCCCAACCAATCATGGTAAGTTGCACTGCCGAAAATAAAATAAGCGCACCGGTGCCTGTATCTAGCTCTATATAAGCAATTGAAAAACAAAGTGCATATACCAATAAACTAATACTGCTTCGCCAACTTCCGGTATCACTTAAAATAGCGTCATTAAGCGCGCCCTTACGCTTAAGGTTATACGTATATATAGCCATAATTAAGCCTAAACACACGGCACCACTTACGAGCCTGATAATTGTAAAATTCCACGCATCAATATAACCTTGCGCTAACGCCATACGGCAAAGTAAAGAATTTGCCGCAAAGGCTATTAATGCAACGAGGGTGTATAAAGTGGCTTTCAAAATCGCTCCTTAACTAAAACCTTATAATGAGATGCTTTAAATTGGCTTGCTCAGCCAGCGCTGTATTTAAACAGCTGAGCCATTTAGCTGTAAAGCGGCATTGTTGTAATTACTCTATTCTTATTCGCAGCATTATAACTTTATATACTGCTAAATTGCTGTAATTAAGCGTCTATCCTCTGGCATTCACAAGCTATTCATGATGATTTGCCTACCTTAAATACACGTAATTTAACTAACGCGTGGCTACCTTAGGGAGAATAATTTTCAATCTTCACAGGTCTATATGCCCTAAAGTAGGCTACGCTTTTTTACACTATTTCACACAAATCCAAAACCAGAGTATGTTAATCTTTAAAACCTAACTATATAGGAGTGCTCAGTGCGCCAAAGTATAATTTTAAGTGTTTGTTTTATATTAAGTGGATGCAGCACCATAGGCTTTAATGATTTATTTAACGACTATGCAAGCCAAATGACGCCTGTAAGAAACGCAATTCAAAATAACAATATTGAACAGGCTCAATCACTTATTGCCAACAATAGTAAGTTACACAGTAGCTATTTACTTAACCAATTAGAGCAAGCCCGTTTAAAAGACCTTGCTAACGAGCAAAGTCTTTCACAACAACAATTTGAAAACGTATACGCCCAGGTACAAATAAAACGAGAAGCAGCAAAAATTCAATTAAGTGCAGGGCTTGAACAAAGTAATGCCTTATTTACTAACGACTCTGCCATTACTTATGTACCACCGGCATATGAAATGAGCATGCTACATAGCTACAAAGCACTTAATTATGTATACAACAGTGATTTAGAAGGCGCCTTGGTTGAAATACGTCGCGCTAACAAAGTACAAGTCGATGCGCTTGCTGATAATAAAACACAAATAAACGACACAATAGAGCAAGCACAACAGCATTACCCAAGTATGAGTAATGTGACACGCGGTATTAAAAATGGTTTTCAAAATGCCTTTACGTTTTATTTATCTGCGCTGTTGTACCAAAGTGATAAACAATACGATGATGCCTACATTGATTATAAAAAAGCATTAGAGATTCAACCTGATAATCACTACTTACAGCAAGATGTAATGCGATTAGCTAAAAGGCAAGGTTTTAACCAAGATTTAGAAGAGTTTGAGCGCCGCTTTAGCCCATTAAAGCCCCTTCAGGCTAATCACGGTGAAGTGGTTATATTGGTTGAACAAGGCTTAGTGCCTAAACAAGATGAATTTAAATTACGCTTGCCTATTTATACCTCCGGTGGTGATGCGCGTTTTTACAGTTTAGCAATGCCGGTTTATAAAGATAATGCGTTTATAGCTAACATTAATGGCGTAAATATAGGTTCGCAAAATTTAGAGCTAAACCCGTTAGTGCATATAGAAGCATTAGCGGCTAAAACATTAGAGCAACAAATACCGGCTCGCGTATCTAGGCAAGTATTACGCTTGGTAGCCAAAGAAAAAGTGCGCGCAGAGCTTGCACGTAGCACAGGCGATGTAGGCAATATCATTGCTAATATTTATAATTTGGCGTCTGAGCAGGCTGATACACGTAGCTGGCTTACTTTACCTAATCAAATAAGCATGGCACGTAGCAGTTTAAATGCAGGGTCGCATACACTTTTAATAGGCAACCATGCGCCTATTAATTTTACCGTTAGTAAGCAAGGGTTAACCTTAATTTACCTAACCTCTATTAATAACTATTTTAACTACCATGTGGTTCAACTCTAGGAGTCATCATGAAATATACTTTGCCATTAGTGGCTGCATTAATGCTTGGGGCATGTGCAAGCCAACCTGATACATCAGGCATTTCGGTTGAGCAAAGCAAAAATACATTTAACGAGCAGTTACATGTTGATAATCCTGCTCTAGGTGAAAAGCTTGCCATTACCGATGTTAAAACACGCCAAACAAACCAGTTAACCGACGTGGTAGTAACACTAAGCAGCCAATATAAAAAGTCGCAATATTTACAGTATCAGTTTAATTGGTACGACAAAGACGGGTTTGTAATTAAAGGAAACCACTCACCTTGGCAAGCCTTAACACTGTTTGGTTTTTCTAAAACACAATTACCCGGCTTAGCGCCAACACCGGATGCGGTTACATTTTCGCTCGCTGTAAGAGAAGTGTCTACCGACGCACAAGAATTTAAAGAATAAGGGTTATAAAGATGATCACTACACAATTTAAAACGTTATCGAGTTATACAGTTATTGGCCTTAGCGCACTCATTTTAAGCGGTTGTGCCAATAAAGCCGTAGTTAGTTATGGCGACGCTCAAGCAGTAGAAACCACCGATATAAACTTTGGCTCTACCGATTTACAAAAAGTAGCCAGCCAAATGACCGACTCACTACTTAGCTCGCCGGTTATTGGTACAATGACCCAAAACAAACGCCCTGTGGTATTTGTTGAGCGCATTAAAAATAAAACCAGTGAACACATAGACACTGAATCTATTACCGACTCAATCTCTACGCAACTGTTGCGCAGCGGTAAGTTTCGTTTTGTTGACATGACCCGTGTTGAATCAGTACGTGAGCAGCTTAACTTTCAAAACGAAGATGCCCTTGTAAATCCAGCCACCGCAGTTGCCTTTGGTAAACAAATTGGTGCGCAATACATGTTGTACGGCAACTTATCGAGCATTGTAAAATCAAATGCTGATAAATCAGATGTGTATTACAAATTTACAATGCGCTTAATGGATATGCAAAGTGGCCTAGTCGAGTGGGCAGACGAAACTGAAATTCGTAAAACGAAAGAAAAATCGACATTTGGTTGGTAATAATATCAATTCGCTTAATTAACTGATCTATTTTGAGGCTGGATAAACGCGTTGATAGCTAGGAAAAATTGCTATTTATTTGTTTTAAATGAGAATCTTTAACGCAGGTAGTGACACGTTTAGCCGCAAAATGATTAAGTATTTTTGCGCATTGGTATACATTTCCACGCAAAGGCAAAAATATTGCCTTTGCGTAACACCAATAGGAGACACCTATGAAAGCCTTAACCATAGCAATGTGTGCATTGCTTACACTCAGTGCACCAAGTTTTGCTAACTATGAGCGAAACAAAGCCGTGCCTGTACAACAGGTTTTATTTGGCGATGTAAAATCTGTACGTAAAATTACCGAACAAGAGCTTGTGCAAGACAAAAACAATGGCTGGAAAACCTTTGGCGGCGCCCTACTCGGGGGTGTTGTCGGTAATCAATTTGGTGGTGGGAGCGGTCGTACCGTCGCCACTATTTTAGGCTCAGTCATTGGCGGAAGCGTGGCGCATAATAATCAGCAAAAAAGCTATTATAAGCAAACACACCTAGTAGAGTTATTGATTCAGGTAGAAAACGGCGATCAATACATGGTGGTACAAGACCAGTCAATGCGCTTTAGTAAAGGTGATAACGTACGGTTGGTCTATTTAAGTGATAATACCGTAAGAGTTGACCGCGCGTACTAACAGCCCGTATCAGCATTATCGTGTAAATAAAAAACGAGCTATTTAAGCTCGTTTTTTATTTACAGCGCGTTAGTTCGAATTAACTAAACTTGGCGATAGTCTTTAAAAAAGCGCTGCATTTTAAGCATCGCACTCGATAAATCGTCTTTGTTAGGTAAAAACACTAACCTAAAGTGATCAGGCTCTGGCCAATTAAATGCACGCCCATGCACTAATAATATTTTTTCTGCTTTTAGTAAATCAAACATCATTTTTTCATCATCAGTGACATTAAAATGAGCCGTATCTACCTTAGCAAACGCGTAAAGCGCCCCTTTTGGCTTTTTACAGCTAATCCCTTCAATAGCATTCAGCCCACGCCAAGCAATATCGCGCTGAACATATAATCGCCCGCCTGGGTCGATTAAGCTATCTATTGATTGCACGCCCCCTAGCGCTTGTTGTATCGCATATTGCGCGGGTACATTGGCACACAAACGCATAGACGATAAAATATCTAGCCCTTTGCGTAAATCTTCCATTGCTGAGGTGCGCCCGCTTAGTACCATCCAGCCCATACGAATACCTGCCGCACGGTAGGTTTTAGCTAAGCCATTAAAGGTAATAATGGGCACATCGTCGCATAGCGCACCAATTGAGGTGTGGGTGATGCCATCGTATAAAATCTTTTCGTAAATTTCATCGCTAAGCAATAACAGCTTATGCTCGCGCGCCACATTAATTAACTCTAAAAGTAAATCGTCACTATAAACCGCGCCGGTTGGGTTATTAGGGTTAATTAGTACAAGCGCTTTTGTTTTAGACGTAATTTTACTTTTTATATCAGCAATATCCGGAAACCAATCTTGCTCTTCATCACATAAATAATGAACAGGGTTGCCGCCTGCTAATTTAACTGACGCGGTCCACAGTGGGTAATCAGGCGCAGGAATAAGCACTTCATCATCGTTATTTAATAACGCTTGAGTGATCATTTGGATAAGCTCGCTCACCCCATTACCAATATAAATATTATCTACATCTAGGTTATGTAAACCTCGTTGCTGGTAATGCTGATAAACCGCTACACGGGCTGAATATAACCCCTTAGAGTCGCAGTAGCCTTGGGCCGAATACAAATTACGAATAATATCGCGGTGCATGTCCTCTGGCATATCAAAACCAAACGCCGCAGGGTTGCCAATATTAAGCTTTAGTACCTTTTGACCTTCGTCTTCCATTTTTTTGGCTTGCGCTAAAACCGGTCCACGAATGTCATAACATACACCTTCTAATTTGTGACTCTTTTTAATATCTGACATTTTTACCTCTTTGGGGCGAACTGGCTTTATGGAAAAAAATAATTAACTAGGAGTGGGTTTGTTCAATGCGAGGGTTATAACCTAATGGGCTCGGTAAAATTGTGTTACTAGCCCAAGGGTGGTCCTTGGGCAATGCGTGATCAAATTTATTATCGAGAGGCCAAACACGTCCTAGTAAAGTCTAAGACTACCCTAGTAAAGGCGTAAAATGCCAGCGTAATTAGTTGCTTAATACTGAAATAAATTCACGTTAACAAATAAAGTTAATTAGACTCTACCCACGCTCTTAATTGGGCCTGCGAACCACTTACTTGCGCCAATAAATCAGTTGATGCAGTAACAGCTTGCGCTAAGTTATCTTGATTGAGATTAAGCTCAATATCACGGGCTACATCAGATAAACTCGTGGCACCAAACTGAGCCGCGTTCGATTTTAAACTATGGGCATGACGAATCGCCGCTTCTTTATCGTTACCAATGGTTGCAATTACTTCATTACCAAGGCGCTCAAATTCACTGCAGCAAAATTCAAGTGTATCTTTAAACTGCTCACCAAGTAACGAATGCATACTTTCTAGAGCAGCCTCATCTATTTGTACTTCTGTCATATTTTAAGCCCTTCTAAACATTCCGTGTTATTTTATAATTAATAGTATTACTGTATATCTATGCGTAAAAAAATCCAACTTTATTACTTTATAAATGTATAATTATCAAAATACACTCGCAATAAAAAGTTTAATTAATGACTCGCCAAGTTTGTGAACGCTGTTTGTTTACGCCCTCTACCTGTATATGCGGGGCCATTAAACGTTTAACAAATAAAGTTAGCGTCGTTATTCTACAACACCCCAGTGAAGAAAAAATAGCGAAAAACACGGCAAAATTGCTTAATTTGAGCCTAACTGACTGCAAAATAATCAAAGGGGAAAATAATACCGACTTTGCCATACTCAACTCTTTACCTGTTAAGTCCACGGTACTGCTCTACCCTAATGAGCACGCCACCTACTTAGATGATACAAACCCAAAGCCAGCCTTAAATAACATTACGCACTTAATCGTGATTGATGGCACCTGGAAAAAAGCCTATAAAATTTTGCAGCTGACCCCGCTACTCACTAAATTTAAAACAGTGAGCTTTATGCAGTTACCGCAAAACCGTTACGCTATTAGGAAAGCTCCCAGAGCAGACAGTCTCTCTACACTTGAGGCCGTTGCACATAGTTTGTTGTTAATAGAGCAGCTAAACCCTGCTCCGCTTTACAATTTATTAGACGAATTAATACAAAAACAAACCCAACACATGCCCGAACACGTAAAAGCACGTTACTTAAGTTAGCCACCATTAAATGTAAATGCGTAATTACCCAAACAGATTAAAACGCGGATTCACTCGTAAAGGGCCAGACTACCGCTTTGACGACCAAGTTGACTTTAGTGATATTAGAGACACCTTTGGCTTTAGGTCTATGGTTGTAGGAAAATGGGTAACCAAAGAAGAGCATTTTATTAGTGCAAACTTAATTTACGATGCCCTCGCCGACCTTGCTCAAATATTACATTTACCGCCTAAAGCCATTGGCCTGCGCGGCAAACTAAATTTTGCCTTTGGGCATGGCGGTCAAAAAGGCGTACAAGCGCATTATAACGCAGCTTCACAAACCCTTGCTTTAGCAAAAAACGCCGGCGGTGGCGCATTGGCTCACGAATGGTTTCATGCGTTTGATCACCATATAAGCGAGCATTTATTTAATGCAAAACCTCGCTTTGGGTTTGCTTCAAAGCTGTGGCTTTCAAATACGCCAAATTTATCTCACCCACTTAATAGTGCGCTAAACGATTTTTACAAAAACGTGTTTTTAGATTTTGATGGGGAAGATGCGAATGAATTTGTACAAACGTGCATAAAACACGACCAAGCGCATAACATGAACTACATGAGTATGCCTGAGGAGTTAGCAGCCCGCTGCTTTGAAGCTTGCATAGAGGCGAACAGCACGATACAAAATAGTTTTTTGGTTAGTGGCTTAAAAAGCAGTAATTTGATATACCCAAATGCTCAGCATGTTAATAAAGCAAATAAAGCCCTTAATAAGTATTTTGAACTACTAGGCTATGCACTTCATAAATCTCAGTAAGCCACAAACCACCTTGTAAACTTTATCTACGTGAAAAATCTTATATTTAATCTATCCTATCCTAAAGCATTAATAATTTTAAAATAAGTAGCAATTAAATGGTAAATACTGATTTTACAAATAAAAAGCATGGCGCTATCTCTTTTGTTTATATTGTTCCTTTAACTGTAATTGCAATTTTATCTATCTGTATTCACTTTATGCTTGATGAAGTCATTGAAGCGCAAACCGATACTGGAAAACTCGTAAATGTAAGTGGTCAACAAAGAATGCTTTCGCAACGGGTGAGTATGTTTACTTTAGAGTACTTAATGTATGGCTCGCAGGATTCTAAATTACTGGCCATTAATGCTTTAAACTCTTTAAAAAATAATCATAAATACTTATTAAGTGAGCATTATGGAGCGCAAGTATTAGGCGATGAAAGCCCGCTATCTAAGGAATTGTTAGCAATGTATTTTAAAGAGCCTGTTAATGTCGATAAAAAATTAAATATGTTTTCAGATAGAGTTGAAGAAGTACTCAAGTTAAAAACACAAACACTTAATTTAGATACAGCGCAAGAAAGCTTTTTTTCTTTAGCAAAAGAGCCGCTTTTAAAAGCGTTTAATACGGTAGTTATGCAGTACGAAAAAGAGAGTGTTGACAGGGTTAAAAGGCTACACACTATTCAAGGCATTGTAATTATAGTTATTTTATTATCTATATTAGTCGAGTTTTTACTCGTTTATAAAGCCAGAAATAAAAAACACATTTAATATCAGTTTACGCAATAATGCACATTGGTATAAATTAGTAAGCGTTTAAGCTAGCAAAACAAAGCCATTTAAACGCTTAATAGTTTTATATTGTTATAGGTTATCGTCGCTAATACGGCTTGCTACCGCACTACTTTGATCTTTATATTTTGCGTCTTTACGAATGTTATAAGGGTTTTCGCAGGGCCCTGAAAGCATTTCAAAACTCATTGCACCAATTTTCATCATTGGGCGCAGCGCCAGTGGCAACTTACCTGAATTGTAAAATTCTAAAACAATATTACCACTCCAACCTGGGTCGATTCTGTGCGCTGTTACATGCACCATTAAACCTAAGCGGGCAAGCGACGAACGACCATCTAACCAGCCTACTATGTCGGCAGGAAGTGTTACTTTTTCATGGGTAATGGCCAATGCCAGCTCACCTGGGTGTAAAAAGAAAGCTTCGCCGTCGGCAAGCTCAATCTCTTCACTCATGATTGATTCCATAGCCTTATTTAACTGATCTTTAGGGCCACTTAAATCTACGTACGCTGCGTTATGTGCGTTAAAGGTTCTAAATTTGTTCCCTAAGCGCAAATCGGCTGTCACACCCGAAATCATTTCATTAGTCGGCGCAGGCTCAATCACTATGCGGCCATCGCTTAAATATTCTTTAATATGGGTATCTGAGAGTCTCATTTTTTCTTAGTCCTGCGTTATCACTATCTCAACACTGTGTTGGTGCTGCTGATAAAAAAGCGTGCTGGCAATCAATCTTGCCGCTGCGCTGTATGTGTTGCTAATAGCCGCGCTGGTATCGCTGGCGATTAATTTACCTTGCTCTGAGTATTCACGAATATCTATGGCAAGTGGAATATGGCTTAACACCGGTACGCCGTGTTTATGAGCAAGTTTTTCTGCACCATCTTTGCCAAATACATGGTTGGCTTCACCGCAGTGGCTACAAATGTAGTGACTCATATTTTCTATAAGCCCAAGCACAGGTACGTTAACTTTATTAAACATTGCAATGCCTTTTTGCGCATCGGCAAGGGCTAAATCTTGTGGCGTAGTCACAATAACAGTGCCGCTGGCAGGCACTTTTTGGCTCATTGTTAGCTGTATATCGCCCGTACCCGGTGGCATATCAACAATTAAGTAATCAAGTTCGCCCCAATCAGTTTCGTTTAATAATTGGTTGAGCGCTCCCGATGCCATTGGGCCTCGCCAGACCGTTGCGTCATCACTTGGCACTAAAAAGCCGATTGATTGCGCTTTAATGCCGTTGGCATCAAATGGCTGTAGTAGTTTGTTATCTTTGGTTTGTGGCTCTGCACCCACAAGCCCTAAAAGCATAGGAATAGATGGCCCATAAATATCAGCATCTAAAATCCCTACTTTTGCGCCTTCGCTTTTAAGCGCCCCAGCTAAATTAACAGCGGTCGTGGATTTTCCTACCCCCCCTTTACCTGAGGCAATCAGCACAATGTGTTTAATGGCTTTAAATTTTGCAGGCTCTTTTATAGTCACCACAGAGTCTATGGTAACCGGTGTATTTATACTTTCACTTACGTGCTGCTCAACTAACGGCATTTCTGATTGAGCCGCAAATGGCAGCGTTATTTTAATGTGTATTGATTTATCGTCATTTTGCGAAATGGTATCAATAAAACTTTCATCAATACCTACGGCAAATGCCGCGCTTCGATACGCCGCTAAGGCAGTAATAATCGGTTGTTTTTGCACCGATTTAGAGGAGAATAGTTTCGACAGTCCAAACATAGCAATTAAATAGCGTTTCTTTGATGAAAAGTGCCACAGAATTATGTAACATTCAGGGCATTAACACCAGTCAATTAACAAAAATCCATAAGCTGCGCGTACCGTTAGTCCAAAGCTTATGGATAAATTAATGATAACCGCCTTTTTTGTAGTAAAAATGGTGATTTATCCTCAATTCGGAATGATTATGACGCAGCGAAAGATCCTCATTACCAGCGCATTACCTTATGCAAATGGCCCTACTCACTTAGGCCATTTATTGGAATATATTCAAACTGATATTTGGTCACGTTTTCAAAAGCTACAAGGCCACGAAGCTTATTATGTTTGCGCCGACGATGCTCACGGCACGCCAATTATGCTTAATGCGCAAAAGCAAGGGATCACGCCTGAAGAAATGGTTAAAAATGTAAGCATTGAACGCCAGCGCGACTTTGCCGACTTTAACATTAAGTTTGATAAATACCACAGCACCCACAGCTCAGAAAATAAAGAGCTGAGTGAGCTTATTTATAACCGCCTTAATGATGCGGGTCATATTAAAAAGCACACTATTTCACAGTTATTCGACCCTGAAAAAGGCATATTTTTACCAGATCGCTTTGTAACAGGCACTTGCCCAACGTGTAAGTCTGAAAACCAAAATGGCGATAGCTGTGACTCGTGTGGCGCAACTTACAGCCCAACCGAATTAATAAACCCGCGCTCGGTAATGTCAGGTGCAGAGCCAATTTTAAAAGATTCAGAGCATTACTTTTTTGACCTGCCAGCATTTGAAGGCATGCTTAAAGAGTGGCTACACTCTGGCTCTATTCAGCAAGAAATGGCGAATAAGTTAGATGAGTGGTTTACCGATGGCCTGCAACAGTGGGATATTAGCCGCGATGCGCCTTACTTTGGTTTTGAAATTCCAAATGCACCGGGCAAATACTTTTACGTATGGCTAGATGCGCCAATTGGCTACATGGCAAGCTTTAAAAACCTATGTGACGAAAAAGGCCTCGACTTTGATGCATTTTGGGCTGAAGGTTCTGATGCTGAGCTTTATCACTTTATTGGTAAAGACATTATTTACTTCCACAGCTTATTTTGGCCAGCCATGCTAGAGGGCGCTAATTTTAGAAAGCCAACTAACGTGTTTGCACATGGCTTTGTAACCGTCAATGGCGAGAAAATGTCTAAATCAAAGGGTACGTTTATAAAAGCACGTACTTACCTTGATAACCTAGACCCAGAGTACTTACGTTATTACTACGCAGCTAAATTAAACAGCGGTATTATTGACCTTGATTTAAACCTAGAAGACTTTGCACAACGTGTAAATTCAGACCTAGTAGGTAAAGTAGTAAACATAGCAAGCCGCTGTGCAGGCTTTATTACTAAAAAGTTTGACGGTAAATTAAGTAGCACAATTATGCAGCCTGAACTACTTGAAGAATTTCAAGCTGCTGCACCGAGCATTACTGCCCACTATGAAAACCGTGAATACAGCCGCGCAATTCGTGAAATTATGGCCCTAGCCGACAAAGCAAACCAATTTATTGATGCCGCAGCGCCATGGGTACTCATTAAAGACGAAGCAAAACAGCAAGAAGCGCACGAAGTGTGCTCGCTTGGCCTTAACTTGTTCCGTGTTTTAATTACCTATTTAAAACCTGTATTACCAGGTATGGCTGCAAACGTAGAAGCCTTTTTAAATGACGACTTAGCATGGGATGGCGTTCAAAATGCACTTGTTGCACATCCTATCAATAAATTTAAGCCGCTCATGCAACGTGTAGAAATGGATAAAGTGAACAAAATGGTTGATGAATCAAAAGAAAGCCTAGAATCAAAAGTAACAATTGACCCTAATAGCCCACTGGCAAAAGAGCCAATTGCGGATGAAATTGAATTTGATGACTTTGCAAAAGTAGACTTACGCGTTGCTAAAATTGCTAAAGCTGAGCATGTTGAAGGCGCCGATAAGCTACTTAAACTTACACTGGATTTAGGCGGCGAAACACGCCAAGTGTTTGCTGGTATTAAATCGGCTTACGCACCAGAAGACATTGAAGGCAAACTGACTGTAATGGTTGCAAACCTTAAGCCTCGTAAAATGCGCTTTGGGATGTCAGAGGGTATGGTATTAGCTGCAGGCCCTGGCGGTAAAGAAATTTACATCCTTAACCCAGACGAAGGTTCTGAGCCAGGCATGCGTGTAATGTAATTTATTACTTATAAAAAACCGCTGAAATATCAGCGGTTTTTTTATGAGAAAAAAACGTTTATACCAATTCGTTTAGTTAAGTGTGCTATTTTGAGGGTGCAAAAGCGTGTTGATAACTAGACAAAAAATTCGCTATTTAGTTATTCAAAATGATAAAAATGAGAGCTTTTTAACGCGTTTAGCACCAAAATAATTAAGTATTATTGCCGATTGCTGTTACACGTGTGACTCTGTATTAAATAAAGTGAAGTGACATTATGAGCCAAATTTTAAATGCCAACAGAATAAAAATAAGCAACCAAATTAAGCAACATAAGTTAGTTGCTATACTTCGCTTAAAGCAACAAAGCGATGTAGCCCCCTTAATTAATTGCTTAGTTAATACAGGCATTAACGCGCTAGAAATCACCTCAAATACACCTGGCTTTGAGCAAGAAATAGCAAAAGCACGCGCTGCTTATAAAAATACACTCATTGGCGCTGGCACAATAATTAACACCGCCCTTGCGCAACAAGCGATTGATGCCGGTGCGCAATTTATAGTTACACCAAATACTAATCAAGCAGTGGTAGAGCTTGCCCACCGCCATGGTTTACCTGTATTAATGGGCGCACTCACCCCTACCGATGTTGCCAATGCAATAGAGTATAACGCCGATATTATTAAGGTTTTTCCTGCAGGCAGTATGGGGGTTAATTACTTTAAAGCGCTAACGGGGCCTTTTTCTGATGTGCCATTAATGCCCGTAGGCGGCATTAATTTAGACAACCTAACACATTGGTTTGCAGCGGGGGCATGCGCAGTGGCGGTAAGTAGCGATTTTAGTAAGCCGGTAAATAACAAACAGCAATACGACACAGTAAGCCAATTGGTGTGCAAATACTTATCAGCGGTCGCTCACTTAACAAACTAAATAATACAGCTAAAAGTGAGCTTTTATTAAAAGTAATACAGCTTTAATAACGCTCTTTTAACTCCCCAATTTCTTTTTGATTTTAGTTTGCCACTCAAGTGCAAGCTCGGGTAGTTCAAGTGCTGCTAATAATACGTTTTCATAATCTGGGTAGTGTTTATCAAAAAAGGCCTGAAACAACGTTTTAACCGAAATGTTATGCTCAGCTTTATGTTCAAAAGTCACGGCATCGCCCGTTTTAGCAACACCTTGCTCAAGCACTCTAAAATAAACACCCGTGTGGTAATACTGAGTAAACAGTTTTAGGCTTTGTTTATTATTAAGTGCAATAGCCAATTTAAAGCACGGCACACGGGGCTGGCTTACTTCAAGCAGTGCGGTACCTATACGAATACGATCGCCTATATGAATATTTTGCTCATCAAGCTCTGAAATTGTGAAGTTTTCGCCAAAGGCACCAACAGCTAAATCATCATTTTTTAGGGTGCGCTTCCAATAATCGTAATGATTGTGCGAAAACGCATAAACCGCTTTATCCACCCCNGCTTGTTCATCACCTATTATATTTAGCTTTTCAATAACAACCGGCTCATTGGTTGGTTTTTTAAATATACCTGTTTTAATGGCTTTGCCGTTATGCTCAACCGTTTTTATTTTAGAGATGTTGGTAGAGATTATATGCATTTACTTAATTGCATCCTGTCCGATACTTTGCCATTTATCCAGTGCTTGCTTGTCGCTTTGTTTAAACTCAACCCAGTTTGAGGAGTCTTTAAAATGCTCTTTTTTCCAAAACGTAGCGTGGTTTTTTAAGTAATCCATAATAAACTGTGCGCCTTCAAACGCGGCTTGGCGGTGGCGGCTAGTTACGCCAACAAATACAATTTGCTCACCAAGGGCTAAATAGCCTACTCGATGAATAATACTTATGCGAGCAAGTTGCCAGCGTGTTTGCGCTTGTTCGGCTATCGATTGCAGTAGTTGCTCAGTCATCCCTGGGTAGTGTTCAAGCTCAAGGGCGATTACGTTATCGCCGCTGCTAAATTCTCGCACCAACCCTGTAAACGTCACTACGGCACCATCACTTTTGTTATTACTGCAAAGTGCGCCATGTTGCTCGCCTACTGAAAAATCCTGCGTTTGTACGTTAATGCTTATACTCATTAGCCACCTGTCACTGGTGGGAAAAAAGCAAGTTCATCCCCTGCTTTTACAAGCTCATCGCTTGATGACATAGTTTGATTAAGCGCACACAATACATCACGCTCTTCAAGCCATGCTTGCCAATGCGGGTTTTGCTCAATCAGCATGTGTTTAAACGCTTTAATGCTAAGGGTATGCGCTATATCAACGGTTAACTTGTCGCACTTTAGCCGCTCTTTTAGTTGGCCAAAAAACAGTACGTTTACATGCCCTGCAGCTGCATCAGTATCATTTAAATTAGTCTCGCTGCCAGCTACCATGCTTGCCTCCTGCTTTTTGCGTTACACGCATGCCGTGTATTTCCATAAGCGGGTCGGCGGCTTTACACATATCAAATAATGTAAGGGTCGCCACAGATACAGCGGTGAGTGCTTCCATTTCAACGCCCGTTTTGCCCGCTAATTTACAGTAGCTGGTGACTTTAATTTGGCTATTTGCTTCATCAAGTTCAAAATTAACGGCTACTTTACTCAGTGCCAGCGGGTGACAAAGCGGAATTAAATCAGCGCACTTTTTAGCGCCCTGAATACCCGCAATTCGGGCTACGCCTAGCACGTCACCTTTTTTATTTTGATTAAGCAACACTTGCTCAAAAGCCTGTTTGCTCATTTTAATGTAGGCCTCGGCAGATGCATCGCGCAGAGTGACCTCTTTTAGCGATACATCAACCATGTTTGCTTGGCCATTTTCGTCTACGTGACTCAGCATATTATTGCTCTCGCGATTCGCATTTTTTACCAATAGTAATATGCGGTGCAAAGTTACATGGCTTGTGCATTGAGTCTAACTGATCTTTTATAATACCTGTCCAGGCTGTTTTACATGCGCCCGTAGAGCCAGGCATACAAAAAATAACGGTGTTATTGGCAAGGCCCGCCAACGCACGTGATTGAATAGTTGAGTTACCAATTTCGCCGTACGAAATATGTCTAAATAGCTCGCCAAATCCATCTACGCTTTTATCAAACAGCGGTGCAAATGCCTCTGGTGTTGAGTCGCGCTCGGTAAAGCCCGTACCACCGGTTACTAAAATGGCGTGAATGGTGTCATCGGCAATCCACTGCGATGCAACTGCTCGCATTTGGTAAACATCATCTTTAACTATGTCTTTATCCGCTAAGTGATGGCCTGCTTCAGTAAGGGCTTTAATTAAATAATGGCCTGAGGTATCCGTAATTTCATCGCGTGTATCGCTTACTGTCATTACGGCAATGTTTAATGCGATTTGTGACTCTGTGGTATGGCTCATAGGGTTCTTCTCAATAAATTAGGTTTGTGTTGGTCAAATTGCTCGTTAACAGCTTTAAATTGCGCCGGTGTGTTGGTATTAACAAGTGCATGCGCTTTATTACATTTTAACGTTTGCACACCAATACTACGGGTAAACTGTTTAATTGATTTATGACTATTTACGTTTATGAGTAATTGTTTTAAATGACGTTTAACGCTTTGGGTGTTACGAATATACAGGGGTAACGGTTCATTTTCAAAGTGCCACACATGTATTTGTGGCTGATTTGTCTGAAAGTAAGGGTTATCGCTTGCTGCGGATGCAATTTGCGATAACAACGTGCAAGTAAGCAACGGCATATCAACAGCAGTTACAAGTATATCCTGCTCTGTAGCCATTAAGGTTGAATAAATCCCCCCAAGCGGGCCCGAACCTGGGTATATATCAGGTATGTATTGCGCAGTAGCACTTTGTACATTACGGCTTATAAGTACATCACTTGCTCCTGCTGCTGTTAATAATTCACATGCATTTTGCAGTAAGGTTTTATTTTTTAAAATGAGGTTAGCTTTATCGCTGCCCATTCTGGATGATTGCCCACCAGCGAGTACAACCCCTGTAAACACGGCTTTACTACTCATTTTAGCCGCCCAACATAGCTAAATGGGTTGTGGCGCCCGTTAAGCGCTTATCAAGCTCATGGCTAATAGTTTTATTGCCCATTGCTGCTTGAATTGCGTTTACAGTGGCTGGCGTATCTTGCGCATTTAAATGCGGGCGTAAATCTATACCCTGCTCGGCAAACAGGCACAAATGTAGTTTGCCTAATGATGATACTCTTAATCGGTTACAGCTTTTACAAAAATCTTTACTGTAGGGCATAATTAAGCCAATGCGCCCCTTAAAATCGGGGTGACAAAACTCCTCTGCAGGGCCGTTTAATTTACCTCTTACTACCTGTAACCAACCTTGCGCTAAAAGCTGCGTTTTAACACTTTGCCCGCTTAAATGATTTTGTTCAAAAAAGGTGGCACCATTACCTGTTTCCATTAATTCGATAAAGCGTACCGTTACTTTTTTATGTTTTACCCAGTCTAAAAAATCATTTAATTGGTTTTTATTAAATTGCTTAGCCAGCACTGCATTTATTTTTATATCTTTTATACCCAGCTCAATTGCTCGGTCTATTCCTTTTAAAATATGAGTTAGCTTGTCGTGTCCTGTAATTAATTTAAACATGCTCGGGTTTAAGCTATCTATACTAATGTTTAGCGCATCAAGGCCAGCACTGTAAAACTCATCAATTTTATTAAATAAGTTAAATCCATTGGTTGTTATGGCGACTTTTTCTATGCCTGGGGTGTTTTTACACTGCTTTATAATGTCGGTTACGTCACTGCGTAAACACGGCTCACCGCCCGTAATGCGCACTTTTTTTGTGCCAAGTGAAGCAAATGCATTTACTAAGGTGTTTATTTCGTTTTTATTTAAAAAGTTACGCGGGGTATCGCACTGATACCCGTTTGGTAAACAATAGGTGCAACTAAAATTACACACATCGGTAATTGAGAGGCGCAAATAGTTAAACTGCCGACCAAATTGATCATTAAGCATATGCTTCCTTGTTTATTTACATTTCAACTGCAACATCAATACTGTTAGCGTTTTGCGTAGTATGCTGCTGTATTAATTGGCTTAACTGGGTTTTACACGACCCACAGTTAGTGCCGCATTTTAGTTTAGACCCCAATTGCTCTACTGTATTTTCACCACTTTTAATGGCGTTTATAATGGGTTGCTCACGTACTTTAAAGCAACTACATACTTGCGCGCCTTGGGTAAATTCTTCATCGGGCGTGGCATACAGCAATGACTGTAATTGGCTAAAGGTTATTAAAGGCTCTGCAAATAAATGATTTATCCACTCAAGTGATATGTCTTTTTGAGCTGACGAAATGACCGCAACAAACACTAACTGCTGGTTTTGAATACATTGAACATGCATGGCTTTTGCACTGCCCATTGCCGACCACTGCCCTTGTAACCCTGTCAGTGTTTGGCAATAATAAAGCAAATCATTTTGCGGCTCATTGAGCGCTAACTGGTAGTTAACACAATTACTTGCGTTAACTTTAAGCCAAAAATCACTGTTAATATTAAGCTCTGTTTTGCTAAAAATTTGCATGTACTGAGCAAACTGCGCTTTAACTAAATCAACAGCACCATGCTTACACTCAGCCTGGCCCGAAATAGGGTCAACAACCGATTGATAGAGCCCACTTACCGTAGCGGATGAGGCAAATTGCTTGTTCCAGTGAATAGGCATAAAACATTCGCCTTTACGCACAGCATCCGTTACTTTTGCATGAGCCGTCACTTGCCCTGTTTTAGCATTGGCAGTTATTAAATCGTTTGCTTTTATGTTTAATTTGCTGGCATCTATGGGGTTTATTTCAATATATGGGCGCGTTATATGAGTAGAAAGGGCTGTACTTTTTCCGGTGCGACTCATTGTATGCCACTGATCGCGTATTCGCCCTGAGTTCATTACAAACGGGTAATCGCTTGAGGTTTGTTGCACAGGAAGTTTGGGCGTTATAGGAATAAAGCGGGCTTTTTTATCTGCGGTGCTAAATTGATTATTAACAAAAACCTGCCCGTTTTTATATGGCTCATTTTTTAGTACCGGCCACATAACCGGTTTTAAGTTATCGTATTGCTGCTGGGAAAGCCCCACTAAGGCTGATAAATTTAATAGCCTATCACCGTTATTTTCAAAATCAGTCAGTTGTGCCCATTCTTCAAAAATGCCACTGGGGTCTGTAAAATCAAATCCTTCAAAACCCATTTTTTGGGCAACTAAACACATTATTTGCCAATCGTTTTTAGCCCCCGAAAATGGCTCAACTAGCGGGCGCTGCCTCGATATTCTGCGCTCTGAATTAGTTACTGTGCCGTTTTTTTCGCCCCATCCGGTTGATGGGAACGCCACATCAGCAAATTTTAGCGTATCACTTTTAGCAATACAGTCAGACACAACCACCAGCTCACATTGCTCAAGTGCATTTTGTATTGCTGCGTTATTAGGTAGGCTTACCATCGGGTTGGTTGCCATTACCCAAATAGCTTTTATTTTACCTTTGGCGATTTCATCAAACATATCAATCGCATTACACCCTGCTTTTTTAGCTATTGTTGGCGATTGCCAAAAACGCTGCACTAACTGTTGGTGCGCGTCGTTTTCAATGTCTAAATGTGCTGCTAATTGATTTGCCAAGCCCCCTACTTCACGCCCGCCCATAGCATTAGGCTGCCCCGTTATAGAAAACGGGCCACATCCAGGTTTTAACAATTTACCCGACGCTAAATGCGCATTTATAATGGCATTACACTTATCGACCCCTGAGCTTGATTGGTTAATACCCATTGAATAAAAACTAATAGCAGTTGGACTTTTTGCAAATAAGGCGTAAAAGTCACTGACTAGCTGCGCGTCAATATCACAAAAATCACTGACCGCCTTAACACTCCACTTTTTAGCCTCTGCAAGCGCTGTTTCAAAGCCGTTTGTATGCGCGTTTATAAATTGCGTATCTAAATATTTATGTTCACTTAAATAAGTAAGTAAGCCGTTATAAAGTGCGCCGTCGCTGCCTGGTTTTATATTTAAAAAGGTATCGGCAAGTTCGGCTGTATCTGTTTTTCGCGGGTCGATAACCACTACTTTCATGTTTAGATTAAGCTTTTTTGCGCGCTCCATACGCTGGTATAGTACCGGATGTGTCCAAGCAGCATTTGAGCCAATTAAAATAAGTAGCTCCGTCTGCTCTAAATCGTCGTAGGTACATGGTACTACGTCCTCACCAAACGCACGTTTATAACCGGCAACCGCCGATGACATACACAGCCTTGAGTTTGTATCTATATTGCCTGAGCCTATGTAGCCTTTCATTAATTTATTGGCAACGTAGTAATCTTCAGTAAGTAACTGCCCCGATACATAAAACGCAACCGACTCCGGTCCATGCTCTTTAATAATGGCGTTAAATTTCTTGGCAACGTAATCAGTTGCCGTATCCCAGCTGGCGGGTTCGTTATCAATAAGGGGCGATGTTAAGCGGTTATCACTGCCTGTGGTGTCAAGCAAGTGCGTGCCTTTAACACATAAACGGCCAAAATTAGCGGGGTGCTCGCGCGTGCCTTCAAGTTTTGTTGGGGTATTAATTAATAATGAAATATCAACCCCACAGCCTACACCACAATAAGCGCAGGTGGTTTGTTTAAGCAAAGGTGTGTTTGAACATGTGTTTAATGTTTCCATACTGCTCTCTTATTCTTTGTGTTAAGCGCTCTGTGATACTGGCTCATCTACTGGGGTTAGCGTAGCTATTTTATTATTAAGTGCACTGCTAATAACGCTTTGCACTAGTTTTTCGCAGCCTCCACAACCCGTACTTGCTTTAG
The DNA here is from genome assembly GCF_000498055.1 of Pseudoalteromonas sp. TB51. NCBI lineage: Bacteria > Pseudomonadati > Pseudomonadota > Gammaproteobacteria > Alteromonadales > Pseudoalteromonadaceae > Pseudoalteromonas > Pseudoalteromonas sp. TB51. Next base: position 746 of record NZ_AUTO01000066.1, on the reverse strand, counting down.
TGGCTTGCTGCACTTTATTTAAATCGCTACAACCTTGTATAACCGCTTGTTCAATAGTGTGTTTTGTCACTTTGTGGCACGCACAAATAATGGCATCACGTGGCAAATCATCAGCGTTTAGCTCGCCCGCGTCACCTGCAAGCGGTATTATTAATGACTCTGCGGGCACACTAAGCTCAATGCCATTTAAGTGATACTGCAATAAATTATCGTAATCACTTGTATCGCCAACCAGTACAGCACCTATGAGCTTATTGCCTTGCTCATTAGTGACTACTTTTTTGTAAATACCGCTTAGTTGATCTTCAAAGTAATAGCTAATTGCGCCTTCACTGCGTGCATGAGCATCACCAATTGAGCCTACTTCAACACCCATTAATTTAAGCTTGGTGCTTATATCGGCACCGCTAAATTCATCAGTATTGTTTGAATAGTTGCTTAAAGGTGTGTTTGAAGCTGTACTTGAAGAAAGCTGCTTTAAAACATGCCCCGCCGCTACTTTTGCCATAGCGTAGCCCGGTGCTACAAGGCCAAAAATAAAGTTATTCCAAAGGGCGCATTCGCCTATGGCGTATATGTTTTTATCACTCGTTTGGCAATGGTTGTTTATTACGATGCCGCCGCGCTCACCTATTTCTAAATTAAACTCACGAGCTAGGTTATCGTATGGGCGAATACCGGCCGAAAATACAATCATGTCTGTTTCTAGGGTTTGCCCCCCTTTAAAGCACATTTTATAACGGCTG
>NZ_AUTO01000065.1:0-17886 GCF_000498055.1 Pseudoalteromonas sp. TB51 | reverse complement strand
CCGCGTGAACTGACCGCCGACAGAGACACTTTTCGTATTGGTGATGCCGACTCACAACAATTTGGCTTAACCGTTAATACAGGGTATGAGTTAGGTGATGGTGAGCTGTATGGCTTTATTACTTATTCAACGCGCGATAACGAATCAGCAGCGTTTTTCCGTCATAATGCGAATGCGGGCGGTAACCCTGTTTTGCAAGATAACGATGCAACTATCCCGTTAGGCTTTTTACCTAAAATTAATACCACAATTGATGATATTTCTTACAACTTTGGTTACAAAACCGATTTTGATAACGATGCAAGTTTAGATGTATCGTACACCTACGGTGAAAACAGCATTGATTACACAACAAGTGACACAATTAATGCCTCGTACGCTAACTTTTTACGTTACGAGCAAGGTTTAAGTGCCGCTGATATTCGCAGTACTATTCCACGTGAAGCCTATGCCTATGGCATGGAGTTATCACTGCAAACCATTAATATAGATTTTACGCAAAACTTTGATGACTACTCACTGGCTATGGGTGCAGAAATTCGTACCGATGAATACCGTATTTTAGAGGGCAGCGAATATGCTTATCGTGATTACGACACCCTTGATGGGGTAAGTATTTATAGTGGTTTAAGTGGCGGTGTAGGCTCTGAAGATGCCTCTGGCGGCACGCAAGGTTTTGGTGGTTCTTCGCCGGCATCATCGGTTGATGAGTCACGCGATGTAATTTCGTTTTACCTTGATGCAGAAACCTACCTAATTGAAGATGTCATTTTATCAGGCGCACTGCGTTATGATAATTACAAAGGCTTTGGCGACACGGTAAACTTTAAGCTTGCGGGTAACTGGGCAATTACTGATGATGTGTCACTGCGTGGTGCATTAAGCTCAGGCTTTAGAGCGCCATCAATGCAGCAATTGTATTTTAACAATATCAGCACACAATTTGTTGTGGCTGAAGACGGCTCATTAGTTGCTGAAGAAGTAGGTACATTCAGAAACGATTCAACCCTTGCACAAAGTTTAGGTATTCCAAAACTTAAAGAAGAAAAATCGCAAAACCGCAGCTTAGGTATTGTCTACAACGTGACGGATAACATTAATGTTACTGTGGATTACTACTCAATTGATATTGACGACCGCATAGTAATTAGTAACCGTTTAGGTAAAGGGCTTTCTTCAAGCCTAGATGCTGCATTAATCAGCTCAGGCGCAGGTGCAGGGCAGTTTTTCTTAAATGGTGCAGATACCGAAACTTCGGGAATTGATTTTGTAGCTACTTGGAATACCGAGGGATTAGGCGGCACGCTTGATTTTACTTTAGCAGCTAACTTTACTGAAACTGAGGTGGTATCGTTATTTACGCCATCGGGCTCAGGGCTTGAAACCGTACCGGTTGAAGATGTTTTCTCTGATCAAGAAATTTCAATTATTGAAGAGTGGCAACCAGAAGATCGCATCAACTTAAGTGCGCTTTACCAGCGTGGTGATTGGACTGTAAACCTTTCACTTAACCGCTTTGGTGAATACACAGTAGAAGATGGCGGGCGCCAAACCTACGGAGCAGAAATTTTAACTGACGTTAAAGTTAACTACTTCGTGACTGAAGATTTATCTGTAAATATTGGTGCAAATAACTTATTTGACGTGTATCCAGATAAAAACACCATTGGTAACTCACGCTCGGGCACAATTGTAGATTCAAATGGCAATACGATTGTAAGCAGCGATGGGGTATTTGAATACTCTCGCCGTTCAGCGCCATTTGGCTTTAATGGTGCTTATTACTATGTAGGCGCAGAATACCGTTTTTAATAAATAACACTCCCTTATGTTATTTAAGTTCAAAGGGCCGTAAGGCCCTTTTTTTGTATTTAGCCTTTTCCGTATTTATCTGTAAACCGCGATTTATTTTATTGTGCAACGCCTTACCTCAGCGTTAAAGTATACCAATTCGCTTAATTAAACATTATTTCGGATTGGTATACCCCCTGTATGGCTTTGATAATACTAAATGAGGCATTTTGGACTTGGTTATACATAGCAGGGTTTAAACTGGACGTTGTAATAATAAAAAACCCAGCGGCTAGGCTGGGTTTTAAATATATGCAATTGAAAATTAATGCTTTTGCATACGACTCATTTCGGTGTGGCAGCTTTGCATCGTTAGCAAGGTTTTCGCTAAGGCTGCTTCACAGTCGGCTGGCTGTGGTTTATCCATCGCTGCTTTAATTTCTTCAAGTGTTTTATCTTCTACCTCTTCAAGCTCTTTAACGTATGTTTTATCGTTATGAGAACTAAACGAAGTGAGTAGGGCTGTGTAAGCTCTGCGTGCTTCTACAGCAAAAGAAGAGCCGTCTTCACGCTCACCTTTTTCGTTAACTGCATAAGGTTGTAAGCGCTCAACACTTACTTTTCGTGCGTCAATCATGCGTTGAAATAATGCGCCAATGGCTGGGTCTTCAACTTTCTCTTGCGCTTTTTGATAAAAATCAATGCCACTGTTCATTACTTGGATGATGTCAGTAATATGAGTTGCTTCTGTTCCTTGATGGGTATTCATAATGACCTCTCTTTACATGAATTTAAGTTTCATAGTAAATAGAGCAAAGGCCATTCCAGTTTTATTTTAATTTTTAACATGCTGAAATAGTTAGCTATTTTATTTATATTCAAACTGCAAGGCTATTTAAAATAAAATAACCTCGCAAATTTTACATGGCTTTTGTAATAAGGTTATTTAAGCTCATCCGCCACTTCGGCTACTTTTTGGCGTAACCATATATGACTTGCATCGCGATGCAGTAAAGGGCTCCAAATCATATCTAGTTCAAAAGGCGGTATAGGAAATGGAGGCTCTAAAATTTTAAGGCCTGCATCATCTAAGTAAATATTGGCAGCCTTTGAAGGTAAGGTCGCCACTAAATTTTGCTCTTTTGCTAAATGAATGGCTACGTGGTAATTACGGGTAAACGTAGCAATATTTCGGTGTTTACCAAAATGGGCAAGTGCTTCATCTACCCAACCTAGCTTTTGTACGTCTTTAGGGTCCATTCCTACGCCAACCCCAAAGCCGGTTTTACTTACCCATATGTGGCGGGCTTTTAAATAGCTGTCTAGGCTAAAGTTTTCGATAATTGGGTTGTCGGCTTTTACTAAGCAGCAAAAGCTGTCTTTCCATATACGTTTATGATGAAAAGATTGCGGAAGGTTTTCAAAGCGGTTAATTGCCATATCCACTTTACCATTTTCAACATCATGAAACGTTACATCACTAGGCGTAAGTATATCTAAGGTTGTATCGGGCGCTTCTTCATGAAGTTTACTTAAAAGCTTTGGCGCTAATGTACTGGCTGCATAGTCACTGGCCATTATTCTAAATACACGTTTACTTTGGCTGGCTTCAAATTCGCGATTAGGTGCGAGAGTTTCTTCTAGGGTCATTAATATACCGCGAATAACCGGTTGCAGCTCTATAGCACGCTCTGTGGGGACCATACCTTCACTGGTACGTACCAAAATTGGATCGTTAAACAAGTTTCTTAAACGCTTAAGGCCGTTACTCATAGCTGGTTGAGTAATACTTAACTGGTTAGCGGCGCGGGTTACGTTACACTCACGTAATAGGGTGTCGAGGTAAACCAGCAAATTTAAATCTATTTTACTTATGTTCATTGTGTGTCCTTTAACGCTTGCCAGTGATGAATAAAGCGTTGTGCTGTCGGGTATGGGTATATGTGACTAACATGACCCTTTTTTATATTTTGCTGAGCTTGCTTCCAAAAACTAACATCAACAAGCTCGGGGTGTGTACTGAGCAAAAACTGTTTGTACTTTGGGTTTGGCATAACAAAGGTACAAAGTTGCTCAGGAAAAACATCTTGCGGCGCAACTGAGTAACTTTGTTCATCTGTTAAGTAATCATCATAGCTTTTGGCCTTAGGTAACGCCCTAAAGTTCATATCTGTTAGGTATTGAACCTCATCGTAGTCGTAAAAAATAATGCGCTTGTGTTTGCTTACCCCAAAGTTTTTAAGCAGCATATCGCCTGGGAAAATATTTACCGCAATCATTTCTTTAAGTGCTTGGCCGTACTCTTCTATTGCATCGGCAGCACTTTCTTCGCTGGCGTTTTCTAAAAATAAATTAAGCGGTGTCATGCGCCTTTCAATATATAAATGCTTGATAATAAGCCACGGGCCTTCAACTACCATAGATGAGCCAATGGTTTTATGTAGCTGTGCCAGTAAATTACTATCAAAGCGTGCCAAAGGAAATACGACGTTAGAGTATTCTATGGTATCAGCCATGCGGCCAACCCGATCATGGCTTTTTACCAGTTGATAGCGTTTAAGCACGGTCTCGCGGCCAAACGGTTTGCTTTCGCCAAACTTATCTTTAATGACTTTAAATACATAGCCAAAAGAGGGCAGCGTAAATACCATCATCACCATGCCTGGTGTGCCTGGCGCTATAATAAAGTTATCGTCTGAGTGAGACAAGTGATGTAAAAATTCACGGTAAAACTCTGTCTTACCTTGTTTATGAAACCCAATGGCATTATAAAGCTCAGCGAGTGTTTTATTAGGCATAAGTTGATTTAAAAACCGCACCATGGCTGAGGGCGCATGGGTTTCAACCATAAAATAAGCCCGTGCAAAGCCAAAAATCACCCGCATTTGCGATGATTTGGTTAATAGCGCATCGAGGTATAAGCCTTTATCTTCATGGTGCAGTACCGCAATAATAAAAGGCTGCACACCGCTTTGAGAGACCACTCGGCCGACTATGTAAGCAGCTTTATTACGATAAAAAGGGGTGTGCAAAATATCAAAGCGCATTTGCCAAGGCTGGTGGTGAGTGTCGGGCGCTTGTTTGTAAAATGCCTTTACGAGCAAACGTATATCCCGCTCTAAATTTACAAACGGGGCTTTAAAATCAAAATGCTCAATAATGCGTTTTATTGTGGGCTTTAAACCATCAACCACTGGAAAGTAGCTGCGGTACTCTGCCTCAACAGGAATGGCAGGGGCATCTTTTAATGTGGCTTGTACAAATATAAAGTCGTTATGAAAATAGCGTCTGTGGTACAAACGGCAAAATACTGAGTTATAAAATGTTTCGGCAAGTTCAGCTTGAGGATGAAAGCATAAAAAGCGTTGGTACAGTATTTTTACTTCAAGCCAAAGCTGCTCATCTAATTGCTCAGTTAACTGTGCTCGTTTTAATGCTCTAGTGGTTTCGTTTACTCTGTCATCGTAGTAACTAATACGCAGTTTACTAATTTCATTAATTTGCTGCCAATCGCGCTTTGCAAAAGCAAGCGGGGCTTGGGCGGTGGTTTTTTGAAACAGCTGATAATGCTTTTTAAAACCCGTTAAAATTAATTCAGCTATGTGGCGTGGCTGCATAAACACTCCTTAAAAAAAGTGTATATAACGATTTTAGTACAGCATTTATAAATGTTAGTGGTGCTGTAGTGTTATACACGTTAGAGCTTTAACTCTATAGTTGTTAAGGTTATGTTATTTTAAGTTTAAAACCAAGATAAATATTCTCAGTTTTTATACTTTTAGCTTAAAGCATAATTGAGTGTGATGGCAAAAGCTAAGTTATTGGTAGGAAGCTATTTTTTTCTCTAACTTTTTAATGCGCTTTTCAATTTCGGTGGTTTGCTTTTTATGATCTTTATTTATTATTTTTAATTGCTTGGTAATATCTTTGCTAATTAACTTTTTGTCCTCGTCATCTAAAATACGGTTGAGGCGCTGTTGCTGGTTGTATTCTGCGCGGTCTTTTTTACGTTTTATAATCGCTAATTTATTAGTATTACTTCTCAGCTCAGCTTGCAGGTCAAGCACAATCCGTTCGCGCTCTAATGCGTTTAGCTCTTTTGTGTAATCTTGTGCCGGTGCAGTATTAATTCCCGATACTGTATTAATTGTGTAGGCGGTAGCGTTATCGTTACAAGGGAATTGCGAAAAGATAGTGCCGTTTTTTGTCACGCATTTATAGTAAGTTGTGGCATTTTGCGCATGCAGAGAAAGTGGGCATACCATTACTGCGCATAAAAAAAGTGTGTGTTTTTGCATTAAGTTCATCCCTGAGCGTTTACTATGATTTAGTAAATATAACCTAGCTTGGTGTTATAGCAAGCTAGGTTAAGGGATAGGGCTATTGTGTGTAGGTTTTTAGCTTTTTAATACTTTGTACTAAAAACGGGATATCGAGGCTTTGCTCAATAGAAAAACCTTCAGCGGCAGATATATTTTTATAGTTACCGTCTGAATCTATTAGCGTAATTCTATCTTTTTTGTAAGCAATAACTACGCCTTGCGAGTAATTAACGCCAGTGTCCGTTTTTTTCTTATACAGGTTTTCACCTAGCATGGTTTGTTTAACCACAGACTTACAGTTTAAGTATTGGCCTACACTGGTTGCAATAATATCACTGGGTTGAATAAGCCCATCTACCTTGGCTATTCTCTTATCTGAGCTATATAAAACCGATGATGTAACTACTTCCGAGCTATTATTAGCTAAGCTAAACGCAAAAATATGGGTGTCGTCACTGCGAGGAGACGGATTATCTTCACCTTTAATGATTTTAATTGCGCTGTTTGAATGCGCTTGATCGTTTATAAAGTTTAGCTTTTCAATTCCAGCAAGCTCTATGCTTCTGCGCTGACTTTGCCACGCGGGTAAGGTTTGCTCTGATAAAATAGCCATTTTATAAAAAGAAGGTAAGCCATACACTAAACTAAACAAGCTATCGCCATGGTGTGTTGGCTGTAAAAACTGATCAGTTTTATGTAGGTTTTTATGCTTGGCAACAAAGCGTTTTAACTGCTCGTTGGTATCAAATACAAAAATATCGACTTGCTGTGCAGTGTAATCTTCACATTTTTGCATTGGCGCAGGTATTTGGTAATTAATATTTTGGTTATTAATTCTTACATTGTGAGCTTGTTTATAGCTTTCAATGTCGAGCAAATCATTTTTTGCTAATAAGCTTTTAGCGGTCGTAGGGTACGACAGCGGTAAAACGTTATCTTGCTTCGTTATATCAAACTTTAAATTTGCATCTGCCCAAATGTGAATACTGTGGCTAAGTGCAAAACACAACACTAAAAACGAGCTGGCAAAACGGGCAAACTTAAGTTGTTTTAAACGCGCTAAGCGCTGCCATGTATAGTTACTTACAACTAACTGGAAGCCTAAAATGAGTAAAACAATCCCCCCGGCTAGCAATGTAGTAAGGGCAGGCGAGCTAGTTAGACGGTGCCACAGTAAGGAAATGATTTCCGGTAGCGCAGAGGAACTTAAATGATAGCCCAGATTAACGTATACATACGCATCAAGCGTTAAAATAGACGCCCCAAGCGTAGCAATAACGGCAGNCAGCCATACCTCGAATATGTCGAGGGTAGGGAAACACTAAGCTTAAAGGAAATACCGTCAGCACAAATGCTAAAAAAGCGATAAAGCTCGTATGGCTTAACCACGTCACTAACATATAGGTAATACCCATAAAGCTAGTTGGCGGTGAATCTGCAAATAAAAAGCTTAGGCTAATAAAAAGCGCTAAACCAATATTTGCAAAAGTGAACCAGTGGCCCCAACTTAATAACTGACTCGCTTTTGACGAAAACTGATTGTGCTGCGATAAATTCATATAATTTATTTAACCGACTGAGCAAGTGCTTTTGCAAAGTTCTCAGTTACGGCTTGTCTTTTCCCTGCAGGTACATGCTCTTTTAGGATATGCGTGATAGAATTTCCTAAACACATAAGGCTTAAATCAACCGGCGCATTGTGTTGCGTTAGCACATCAATGAGCTGATCGACGATTTGTTCTACTTCTTCATTAGAGTATTTTGATAAGATTGGCATCAGTTGGTTCAATAAAAGAGTTATATTCTCGTATTTTAACACCAGAGGCGTGAAAAACAAAGATGACAACAGACGTTAAAAAATTAGTCGTTCATTATGTAGACAAAAAAGACGACGATACGCAAATTCACCTACGAAACGATGAAATGGTGATAAACGATAAAGTCGCTGTTTTTATCGAACAACTTCATCATGCATACAACTCAAAGCCAGGTAAAGGTTACTGTGCATTTAGTGGCGATAAAAACAGTGTTGTAGCCTCGGCAATGCAAAGCTATCGTAATGACGAGTTAGGCTTTTGGCACATGACCGAGCAGGCATCCACTGTTTTAAAAGAAGAGTTAGATAAATATGCCTTTAGCGAAACAGGCTACTTAGTATTTTGTCATTATCAGTATGTGGCTACTGATTACATGCTAATAGCTATGATCAATATTAAAGAGCACTACAGCATGACCTCTGAACTTGATTTAGCAGCGTCGCGCCACTTAGATATATCGCGCATGCAACTAGCTGCACGTATCGATTTAACCGCGTGGGATACTCAAGCTGACGACAATCGCTATATCTCTTTTATTAAAGGGCGAGCAGGGCGAAAAGTAGCAGACTTTTTCTTAGACTTTTTAGGTTGTGAAGAGGGCATAGACCCTAAACAGCAAAGCCAAGTGATGCTTAATGCCGTTGAAGACTATTTATCGGAGCAATCATTCGATAAATCAGAAAAAGACAAATTACGTAAGCAAGTATTTGATTACTGTAACGATTGTGTGACCACGGGTGAAGATGCAAGCGTTACTGAGCTTTCGGCTACGCTAACGAAAGGTGACGATAGTCCGTTTGATAACTTTTGCAAAGAGCAAAGCTACGATTTAGAAGACTCTTTCCCGGTCGATAAAAAAACGGTGACCAGTATGGTTAAGTTTTCGGGTTTAGGGGGCGGTGTTAGTGTTAGTTTTGAGCGTAAACATTTAGGTGAGCGCGTAACTTACAATGAAGCGACCGATACACTGGTTATTAAAGGCATTCCACCAAACTTAAAAGATCAGTTACAGCGCTTTATGGAAAATGAAAGCGAATAAACTCATTTGATCTAGTTAAAAGCCGATTTAAGAGCGCGATATTTTTATCGCGCTTTTTTTATTTTTGCTAGGTAGTAAAACCACTTAAAGATCTATTGCACAAAGAGAAGTGAAAGAGGAGTAAATGAGAAAATACAAGCTATTGTTTATTAGCTCTTTCAAATTAGCTTGTTTAGCTTTATTACTCACTCTAAAAGCGCAGCGTCTCTTATCCTCTTTGTGAATATGTGTTTATTAAGGGGTTTGCCCATCACGCCAACAAGCTGAGTGTACAATTTAAAATTCACTGTATGAAATTTCGCCCGTAGGCGTGAAGCTTGCTCACGCGAGAATCAGCGTTTGGTTTTTTTAATTTTTTACTAATAAAAACACATGAAGATCTATTGCACAAAGAGAAGCGAAAGAGGAGCAAATGAGAAAATATCTTTCAGGACAAGACAGGTATTAAAACAAAAAAGCCGCGCTATTTTTACATAGCGCGGCTTTTTTTAATGAGGCTAAGGGTTACTCAGCACTCATTGTTTTAGTCATGTCTGAATTAGCACGACCTGCAGGTTTAATTGACCCTGCGCGTAAGCCACTATCAGGGACTAACTCACGTTTATCGTGTGCCATGGCAACTGATGTATGCTTTATGTCGCTATCAGCAACTGGTGTCGGTTGAGCCATAGGTGCGCTTGCAGCCCCTTTGCTAATAACCGTTTTTGCATTGGCATCTTTTTGCTCAGCTACTTCAGTCTCTGCTTTAACAGGCTCAGGTTTCGCTGGTTGCTCAGCTACTTCAGGCTCTGCTTTAACAGGCTCAGGTTTCGCTGGTTGCTCAACTACTTCAGGCTCTGCTTTAACAGGTTCTGGTGTTGCTGGTTGCTCAGCTACTTCAGGCTCAGCTTTAACAGGCTCTGGTATTGCTGGTTGTTCTGCTACTTCAGGCTCTGCTTTTACAGGCTCAGGTTTCGCTGGTTGCTCAACTACTTCAGGCTCTGGCTTAACAGGCTCTGGTGTTGCTGGTTGCTCAGCTACTTCAGGCTCTGATTTCACAGGCTCAGATGTTGTTATTGGTTGCTCAGTAACAACAACTGGCTCTTCAGCTGTTTCAGGGTCAACAGTTTGTACTGCATCGTCATTGGCTGTTGGTTGCTCTGCTTTAGGAGCAGCTTCAACTTTAGCTAAATCTTCTACAGCTAACGCTTGCTCAACATTTTCTGATGCATCGTTTGAGGTTGGCTGTTCAGCTTTTGCTTTTAGCTCTGCCTCATACTCAGCGGCAGCTTGATCTGCTACTGGCACAAATGCCGGTGCTTCATCTGCTTTTTCTTCTGTAGCTTCACCTTGTTCAGGACGACGGCGACGCTGGCCCGAAGCGCGAAGGTGACGAGGAGAACGGCGTGAACGCGTACGTGTTTGCCCTTGCTCATCTTCAGAGTTTGCTTCGTCAGTTGACGCTGCAGCTATTGGCTTTTCTTCTTGCTCAGGTTGTGCCTTAGGCGCTTGCTCTTTCACAGGTGCAGGTTTTGTTTGCTCTGACTTTTGCTCATTTGCAGTTTGCTTTGCTGCTGGCGCTTGCTCTTTAGGCTGCTCTACTTTAGCTGTTTCAGTGCTTTGCTGCGCTTGCTCAGTCGTATCAGATGCTTTTACTTGCTCAGTATTTTCATCTTGGATACGTACTTTTTTGCGAACATTACGACGTTGACGGCGAACTTTTGGCTTCTGCTCTTTAGGCTCAGTGCTTTGCTTAGCCTCAGTTTCATTCGCTTTTACGTCTGTTTTAACTTGCTCTTTGTCTGCATTACGATTGTCGTTATTACGGTTATCGTTACGCTTACGCGAGTTAGGATTACGACGGCGCTTATTGCGGTTCTCGTTTTTCTCTTGGCTTTCGTTCGCGGTAGATTCAGTTTTCACTTCTTCTTCAGCAGGGCGTTCACCACGAGGTTTAGAGCGAGAGTTATTACGACGACGCTGGTTGTTATTGCGGCGACGGTTGTCACTGTTACCACGGCGATTGTTATTACGTGTTTGCTGTTGCTTTTCTTGCTCAGCTTTTTCTTTTGCTTGCTTTTCTTCTTCGCTTTCACCAGCAAATAACGACTTAAACCAATTACCAATAGCAGCCAATAGGCCACCTTCAACCTTAGGTACAGCAACAGGCGCTGCTGGTTTGTCTACTTTAGCTTGTGGCGCTGGCGTTGAAGGCATAACAACACCTTTAAGCATCGGCTCTTCACGAACAGGCGCAGCTGCTGGTTTAGCCATTTCGAATGACTCTGGCTCAGGTGCAACTACTTGCTCGTAACTTACTGTTTCTAGTGTTTCGTCTTTACGTAAACGCATCACTTCGTAGTGTGGTGTTTCCATGTGTTGATTAGGAATAATAACCACATCACATTTATGATGTTTTTCAATACGATGAACGCTTCTGCGCTGCTCGTTTAATAAATAAGCGGCAACCGCTACAGGCACTTGTGCATTTACTTGTGCTGTGTTGTCTTTAATTGCTTCTTCTTCAATTAAACGCAAAATAGACAAGGCGATAGACTCGTTAGAACGAATAGTACCTTGGCCACTACAACGCGGACATGGGCCTTGGCTTGCTTCACCTAGTGAAGGACGCAAACGCTGGCGCGACATTTCAAGTAAACCAAAGCGCGAAATTTTACCAATTTGTACACGCGCACGATCTGGACGAGCGGCATCTTTTAAGCGGTTTTCTACTTCACGCTGATGGCGTGGCGGTGTCATATCGATAAAGTCGATAACAATTAAGCCACCTAAGTCGCGAAGACGTAATTGACGGGCAATTTCATCAGCCGCTTCTAAGTTAGTATTCAGTGCTGTTTCTTCGATATCTCCGCCTTTTGTTGCTTTAGACGAGTTGATATCAATAGAGGTAAGCGCTTCTGTTGGGTCAATTACAATTGAACCACCTGAAGGCAAACGTACTTCACGTTGGAACGCAGACTCAATTTGGCTTTCAATTTGGTAATGCGTAAACAATGGCGTGTCGCCTTGATAAAGCTTTACGCGGCTCATAAAGTCAGGGCGAAAACGCTCAATGTGCGCTTTAGCTTCTTCAAATACACGTGGTTTATCAATTAATATTTCACCAATATCACGACGTAAATAATCGCGAATAGCGCGGAAAATCACATTGCTTTCTTGGTGAATCAAAAACGGTGCTTTAGCACTGTCGGCTGCTTGTTGAATTGCATCCCAATGGACTAAAAGTGCTTTTAAATCGTAGTTTAATTCTTCAAACGATTTGCCAACACCTGCTGTGCGTACAATTAAGCCCATACCTTTAGGAAGTTCTAAACGGCTAAGTGCTTCTTTAAGGTCTGTACGCTCATCGCCTTCAATACGACGAGAAATACCGCCTGCACGAGGGTTGTTTGGCATTAGCACTAAGTAGCTACCCGCTACGCTGATAAAAGTAGTAAGTGCTGCGCCTTTTTGGCCTCGCTCTTCTTTATCAACTTGTACAATTACTTCTTGGCCTTCTTTAATCACGTCGCGAATATTTGGGCGTCCATGAAAAGTGTAACCTTGTGGGAAGTAAGTACGGGCAATTTCTTTTAAAGGAAGGAAACCATGACGATCGGCGCCGTAATCTACGAAAGCCGCTTCTAAAGAGGGTTCAATGCGTGTGATTTTGCCTTTATAAATATTGGCTTTTTTCTGTTCGTGACCTGGGCTTTCTATATCTAAATCATATAGGCGCTGGCCGTCAACCAGTGCTACGCGCATTTCTTCTTGCTGCGTTGCATTGATTAGCATACGTTTCATATTGTTACTCTACTTATTTTTTGTCGCTGACATGACGAAACGTGTTCGCCTGTTCAGTTGTTCCTTTTTTTAGAATGTGCAGCCTCACGACTGGGTCTGTAACGGAACGCTCTGTAATGTGTATGCAGTATTTTTTAAATGCTGGCTAACAATAACGTACGCTTACGTTATTAAATTCTTTATGGTGCTAAAACTGTCGGCTCTTATGCTCTTTACAAGTTTTACCCAGAAGTTGGCCTGTCATATCAATCTTTTTAGTACGTTTATGTTAGGCGCGTAGGGCTCGTTAAGTAACTTAAATACGATGAGTATTTTCTAAGTACTTGCGAGCAAAGTTCGCTGCCGAATGTTAATAAACGCTTATTTGCTAGATTTTTAGTTCTAAATAAGCTGCTATACGGTACTACGTGTGAGCAAATGCTGAACAACGTTTTTACGTCGTCACTATCAAACAAATTATTTGTTCATTGCTTTTATTTTTACATTAAATGTAAATTCATGTTCAAACTTAACCAGTAATATATTACGCGCATTACTGTTAGTTGATCGCACGTGTTAACTGAGTAGGCATAAAAGCTTTGGAAAACTTAACTCGGATCTGTATGATCGGCTACCCAGAATGTGCATCACGAATGTTTTAATGTGTTAAAAAGCACCGTTGTTATTTGCAAATACTAAATATTTGCGCTGCTGATTATCCCACTATTATAACCGTGTTAGCAACTAAATTATTTTACTTAAATCAGTGATTAGGCAATGTCAGAAAAAACCGGCTTACAAGTAACTTTTGTCACAATCAACGAAGACCATTTAGGTCAGCGTATTGATAACTTTCTTATTACCCATTTAAAAGGGGTGCCTAAAAGCGCTGTTTATAAAATTTTACGCAAAGGTGAGGTACGCGTTAATAAAAAGCGTATTAAGCCAGTTTACAAATTACAGCTTGATGATGTAGTGCGTATTCCGCCAATTAAAGTAGCAGAGCGCGAAGAGTTTGTGCCTAAAAAGCTCGATAAAGTGAAGCAATTAGAAGACGCAATACTCTTTGAAGATAAATACCTTATTGTAATTAATAAACCCTCGGGCATGGCTGTACATGGCGGCAGTGGTTTAAGCTACGGTTTAATAGAAGCACTACGCGTATTACGCCCAGATGAGCGCAGTTTAGAGTTAGTTCATAGGCTTGATAGAGACACATCGGGGTGTTTATTAATTTCAAAGCGTCGCTCGGTACTTACCGCATTGCATGAGCAGCTTCGTGAAAAAACAATGGAAAAAAATTACTGGGCGTTGGTAACAGGGCAGTGGGATTCGTCGGTTAAAAATGTAACCGAAGGGCTACGTAAAAACACCCTTAAGTCGGGCGAGCGCGTGGTGCGTGTAGACAATAACGAAGGTAAACCTTCACATACTCGCTTTAGAGTACTTGAGCGTTTTAACGAGTGTTCGTTAGTGCAAGCCTCACCTGTGACTGGACGTACTCACCAAATTCGTGTTCATACACAGTGTAAAGGCCACCCTATTGCATGCGATGATAAATACGGCGACCAAGGGTTTGATGTATCAATGCGCAAAATAGGCTTAAACCGCTTATTTTTACACGCCCACGATTTAAGCTTTTATCACCCTAAAAACGAAACTACCATGCGCGTAGAGGCGCCGCTTGATAACGCACTTAAAAGTTGTATTTTAAAATTAAGAGATGCTAAAGCGTAATGACCACCGCTGTATTAAAAAAATATAAACTGGTTATTTTTGATTGGGATGGCACTGTAATGGACTCAATTAGCAAAATTGTTAATTGTACTCGTCACAGTGCGCTGGCGCTTAATATTGAGCCGCCGAGCGACACTGCAATTAAAAATATTATTGGTATGTCACTTGAACTTGCTATTGAGGTGCTATTTCCTGAGGACGTAGCGCACCATCCCGCATTAATTAACGGCTATAAACAGCAATACCGTGTTGATACGACTGCCACTCCTGTATTTGATAATGTAGAAAATGTACTAAGTGCGTTAAAAGCACAAGGGGTTATTTTAGCGATTGCCACCGGTAAAGGGCGTGATGGTTTAATGCGTTTATTAGAGCAAACTCAGTTAGGGCATTACTTTAGTGCCACGCGCACAAGCGATGAAGCGCGCTCTAAACCTTCTCCCGATATGCTTGAACAACTATTAGCTGAATTAGCAATAAATGCCGACGAAGCACTCATGATTGGGGATACAAAAATAGATATGGCCATGGCACAGGCAGCCAACATAGATAGAATTGGCGTTACCATGGGCGTGCACAGTGCAGCGCAGTTAAGTGAGTTTAGCCCCGTTGCAACCGTTGATAATTACCAGCAGCTGCAACGCATACTACTTGGCTAAGGTTGAGCGGCGAGTATGTCGAGATTAAACTCAGCCAATAGCTGGCTGAGTTTAATAAGAGGCAAGCCTATTAAGCTATTAGGATCGTCTCCGTTTAATTTTTCAAATAAGCAAATCCCTAACCCTTCACTTTTAAAGCTCCCAGCACAGTTATAAGGCTGCTCTGCATCGCAGTAGGCTTCTATTTGCTCTTTGGTGAGTGTTCTAAATACTACTTCAAAAGGCTCTATTAACGTTTTTGCTTTATCGCTAGCAATATCGTAAACACACAGGCCTGTTAAAAATGTGACAGTTTGGCCGCTAAACAAAGAAAGCTGCTTTATGGCGTTTTCTTTATTATGAGGTTTACCAAGTATTTGCCCATCAAATACGGCCACTTGGTCGGAGCCTATTGCAAGGCCTTTAACAAAATGATCGCAAGCGGCACGCGCTTTGCGCTCGCTTAGGCGCTTAACAAGTTGCTCAGGGGGTTCGTTTGGTATGGCGGTTTCGTCAATATCAGGCGAAAAAGTACTAAATGGCAGATTAAATTTTTGCAATAAAGACTGCCTAAATGGCGAGCTTGACGCTAATATAAGCGGGTGCTTCATAAATTATTATCCTAATTAAAATTAGTTTGAGTTAGGATAAATCAGATCCGTAATGAAAACACGTGAAAAACCATGTAAAAATGCTTTTTTGCTTTGACTAACCAATTAACTATCTATATGATGCAGCCCCTATGCAAAAGGTAAAAATTCCCATCACTCTTCATCCTGGGAAAGCAGCGCAACACCGTTTAACTTACGATGGTATTGTACCGCTTGAAAAACTTGCTCGTTTACGAGGTGTTGTACAGGAAGAAGTAGGTGAAATAGCGGTAAAAATTCAGTGCAAAACCGATGAGCAAGGTTTAGTTGTGATTAGTGGCAATTTGTCTACACACGTAACTGTAACTTGTCAGCGTTGTAATGATGATTTAGGGTTGGATTTGGATCAAGACTTTATGTATTCGCCTGTTGGTTTGGATGCTGAGTCAGATGATCTTCCTGAAGTCTACGATGAAGTAGCGCTTGATGAAAACGGTGAAATTAACGTGTTTGAGTTAATCGAAGACGAGCTAATTTTAGCAGTGCCATTAGTGCCTACACACAACGAAGCTTCGTGCAATTACTCATCAAAGCCTGCTAGCTTTGGTGTACTAAAGGCGGAAGATGATAAACCAAATCCATTTGATATTTTGAAACAACTTAAGAAAGATTCTTAGGAGAAGACTAATGGCTGTACAAAAAAGCAAAAAGTCTCGTGCAAGACGCGGCATGCGCCGTTCACACGATGCGATCAACGGTCCAACTTTAACAGTTGACCAAACTTCAGGTGAGACTCATCGTCGTCACCATGTAACTGCTGACGGTTACTACAAAGGCGTTCAAGTAATTTCTAACTAAGAGATTGCTTTATGCTGACTAATCTAACCATAGCGTTAGATATGATGGGGGGCGATTATGGCCCCCGTTCATCTATCCCCGCTGCCGTTTGCGCAGTAAATGCTCATGCCAATTTAACACTCATTTTATGTGGCAACGAGCAAGTAATTACTAAACAATTAGAATCCCTCGATTCACTTTCACACCCACGTTTAATTATTCGCCATTGCAGCGAAGTTGTCACTAATGCTTGCGAACCCGCTTTAGCTGTGCGTTCAAAAAAAGACTCCTCTATGCGTGTCGCCCTTGATTTAGTTAAATCGGGTGAAGCACANAAGCCTGTGTAAGCTCGGGTAACACCGGCGCTTTATTTTTTATGGCTCATTACGTATTAAAAATGCTGCCTGGCGTTAAACGCCCCGCATTAATATCGGCCGTTCCTACAGAGCGAAAAAATCCAGTTTATCTGCTTGATTTAGGCGCTAATGTGCATTGTGATTCAGAAATACTTTATCAATTTGGTATTATGGGCTCGGTAGTAGCAGGCCAAGCTCTTGGCTGCGATAACCCTAAAGTGAGTTTACTTAATATTGGCTCTGAAGACATAAAAGGCCATGAAGGCATAAAGCAAGCAGCGCAGCTTATGCAGCAAAGCCCTTATATTAATTACACGGGTTACAGTGAAGGCAGTGATATTTTTTCGGGTAAAGCCGATGTCATTGTGTGTGAAGGGTTTGTCGGAAACGTTGCATTAAAAACCTGCGAAGGCATTGCTAAACTGATCATGAAAAAGTTTACAAGCGCCTTAGAAAAGCACTTAATTTACAAATGCATGGCGTTTATTTTAAGTCCTATCATAAAAAAACTCTATAATCGGGTGAACCCCGACCAGTATAACGGCGCTTCTCTGGTAGGATTGCGCGGTATTGTCGTTAAAAGCCATGGAAATGCATCAGCAAAAGCATTTCAAGCTGCAATCGATGAAGCGGTAAAAGAGGTTGAACGTCAACTTCCAGATAAAATAGCCGCTATTTTCGAAAAAACACATTCTAAAAACTCGGCGGCCGAATAACGTTTAGGTGCCGTAGTTACACTAAATTTTTGTTTAATTAAAAAGAGCAAAGTATGGCACAAAAAATTGCACTTCTATTTCCTGGTCAGGGCTCACAAAGCGTTGGCATGTTAAGCGAGCTACTAGAGAGCTCTGACATTGTAAAAGCAACCTTTAGCGAAGCGTCAAGCGCACTTGGCTACGATTTAGCAGCGCTTGTACTAAATGGCCCAGAAGAAGAACTTAATCAAACTCACCGCACTCAACCTGCTTTATTAACAGCAAGCGTGGCAATTTACCGC